>DRHD01000400.1 GCA_011049795.1 Porticoccus sp. | reverse complement strand
GCATGTGGTCCTTCACACCTCACTCAGTGGCGTATTCAATCAGGCCATGGTGAAGAAGGTGGGGGCTGATAATTTTCTGGCTAAATTCAATCCCGACCAGTTGGCAACGATGGTGACTGATCGAATTAGAATTGTAGATGGTGATGAATAAAAATAGTAATCGGTGATAGGCAGCTTTTCCAAAAGGTGGTAGATTGGCCGCCGATTTTTTGTAGCTTTCTGGTTGTTGTAATTTCTTATTGTCTTTGATTAGGTTTATGGTTTGGTCGTTTTTAGGGTTTCGTCTATGTCGCTAGCGCTTGGCCGTTGTTTATCAGCCGTCTTTGAGGTTGCTAATGGTTGCTAGTTCACCGCTTGATTATACAGTTTTTCGGGATTTCCTTGAGGATGCCTGCGGTATCTTATTGGGTGAAAATAAGCAGTATTTGGTAACCAGTCGTTTAAGTAAATTGATGGCCAAACATCAAATTGATAGCCTTAGCGAATTGGTTAAGCGCATGCAGCAAATTTCCCAGCGCAGACTAAAAGAGGAAGTGGTCGATGCGATGACCACGAATGAAACGCTGTGGTTTCGGGATGCCCACCCGTTCAATATATTCAAAAATCAATTGCTGCCTGAGTGGCAGAAGAACCGACATGGTAGCGTAAGAGTGTGGTCCGCTGCATGTTCTTCAGGGCAGGAGCCCTATTCTTTGAGTATGCTGGTTGAAGAATATCGCACGGCAGCGATGACGGGCTTGAAATACCCGGTTGATATCGTGGCCACGGATTTGTCGCCATCGATGTTGGAGCAGTGTAAAAAAGCTGAGTATGACGGTTTATCCCTGGGTCGAGGTTTGAGTCAGGATCGATTACAGCGCTTTTTTGATCAGGCTGAAGGTAGTGTTTGGCGAGTAAAGCCTGATGTTCGAAAGCGTGTTCGCTTTCAGCCGCTGAATTTAATGGATAGTTTTTCCGTGCTGGGTAAATTTGATGTGGTTTTTTGCCGCAATGTGCTGATTTATTTTTCGGCTGAGTTGAAAGTCGATATTCTGCGCCGTATCCACGGTACCCTTCGCCCCGGTGGTTATTTGATTTTGGGGGCCTCCGAAGGTCTAGCCGGAGTGAAGGAGTTCTACGAGATGGTCCAATGTAACCCTGGGATCATTTACCGCGCGATCTGAGACGGCGCTTGCCCTGCAGTCGGTTGTTGCCGCTGCGGTTGCCGCTGAGGCTAAATAAAGCGGAACTGCATTGCCGCTTTTCCCTGCTAATAATAATAAAACCTTAACTTTCAATAAGTTATAACTATGGCATAGGCTTTGCAGTATCAACGTTGAGATTCATTTATCAGCGTGGGCAAGGTCAGTATGGCAATCAGTTTCCAAAATGCACTGGGTATTCACGAAAAGGCGTTATACGTACGTGCCCAGCGTGCTGAAATATTGGCTAATAACCTGGTCAATGCTGATACCCCCAATTTTAAAGCACGGGACATCGACTTTAAGAGTGTTCTAAAAGGCCAGGTGGCGGGTGGTGCAAGGATGGCGGGTAACAATATTCGTCATATCGGCACCTCAAACAGTCAGTTTTCACCAGAACTGATGTATCGCACTCCATTACAACCTTCACTTGATGGCAATACGGTCGAAGAGCAGGTTGAGATGAGCCGCTATGCACAAAATACCATGGACTTTCAGGCTAGTTTCCAAATCCTCAATGGAAAATTCAAAGGCCTTAGCAAGGCCATCAAAGGAGAAGTCTAATGTCTCTTAATAATATCTTTGATATTGCCGGCATGGGCATGTCGGCTCAAAGCATTCGTTTAAATACCACGGCGAGTAACCTGGCGAACGCACAATCGGCCAGTAGTAATACCAATGAAGTTTATCGTGCCCGTCACCCGGTTTTTGAAACGATGCGTCGGGATTTAATGGCCGATAATTTTAGTGGCGCAATCCCTTCAATCGCGGATGATGCGTCGATGGGTTTGAGGGTGAGCGCTATTGTTGAATCACAAGAGCCTTTAGAGCGCCGTTATGAGCCCTCGCATTTAAAGGCGGATGAGGATGGTTACGTCTATTACCCCAACGTCAATATGGTAGAAGAAATGGCGAATATGATTTCAGCGTCTCGCTCTTTTCAAGTTAATGTTGAAGTAATGAATTCGGCAAAAGCTATGATGCAACGGGTGTTGACACTGGGCCAGTAATGTCATCTGTAGGTCGGGTTTTAACCCGACCCGCGAACAGGGTGAGTGTTTTGGGTACAGCCCGACCTGACAATATCGACGCAAGACCAGCTATAGCACGTTAAATTCGTCGGGTTATACCCAAAGCACTCACCCTGTTCGCGGGGCAGGCTTAAAACCCGACCTACAAAAAATTAAACTTGTAGCAAAAACGGAAGAGAAAAATGACAGATTCAATATCAACCGGTCTACTTAGCGAAATTTCAGTACGCGAAAAGTATAGCGCTGATAAAGCGGCAAGCGGCGGCCAGGAGATGGGTCAGGATGTATTCCTGAAACTGATGGTGACGCAAATGCAAAACCAGAATCCTTTGGACCCGCAAAGTAACAGTGAGTTTGTGGCGCAGCTGGCTCAGTTTAGTTCGGTGGAAGGCTTGGATAAATTGAACAATACCATGGAAACTTTTGTCGGTTCTTTCCAGTCTAGTCAGGCTTTACAGGCTTCTTCCATGGTGGGTCGCTTTGTCAAAGTCGATTCAGAGACATCCTACCTGGGTACCGATGGCTTAGTCGCGGGCACCATTGACTTACCACAAAGCAGCGATGACATCCGCATTAACGTTTACGATGACACTGGCCAGCTGGTGGCAGAAGAAATATTGGGTTCACAGTCGGCTGGCGATGTTCCTTTTGTTTGGGATGGGTCGGATGGTGATGGTAATCAGTTGCCGGCTGGATACTATAGGTTTGAAGTGCTGGCTAATTTTGGTGGTAATACAGTGCAGCTAGGAACAGCGTTAAGCGCCAATGTAGATAGTGTCAGCGTCGGTGCCAATGGTGCGATTAGTTTGAATGTGGCCGGGGTGGGTTCAGTCTCCATGTCAGACATTAAAGAAATTTTGTAACAGACTTTAACGATAACTTATTTGCCTAAAAATTTATTGGGTTGTTAACACACAAGGGGTAACACCATGACTTTTAATACCGCTCTCAGTGGTCTGCGTGCCGCCAGCACCGACTTGGAAGTAACCGGTAATAACATTGCTAATGCGAGTACCACCGGCTTTAAGCGCTCGCGAGCTGAGTTTGGAGATGTCTATGCCAACTCCTTGATTGGTGGTGGCAGCAGCGCCGCGGGTAGTGGTGTGTTGGTTAGTGCGATTGCCCAGCAATATAGCCAGGGTAATGTTTCCTTCACCGATAACAGCCTGGATTTAGCCATCAATGGCTCCGGTTTTTTTATGCTGGAAGATGTGTCGGGTAGTCCCATTTATACACGGGCCGGTTTATTCGGTTTGGATGCTCAGGGCTTTATCACCAATAATAGCGGTGCAATCTTGCAGGGGTATCAGCCCATCGGGGAGGATGGTGAGGTGGGGGGAACACCGAGTGCATTGCAAGTGGTAACCAGCAACCTGGATCCACAGGCAACATCGGATGTGAATATAAATTTTAATTTGGATTTTCGTGAAGCGGCAGCAGCTACGGCCTTGTTTGACCCCGATGATGCAGAGAGCTACGCCAGTTCTACCTCGCTGACCATTTATGATAGTCTCGGCAAAGATCACGTCTTAACTTCCTATTATGTAAAATCCCCCTATGAAGATAATACCTGGAATATGTACGCTTATATTCCCAATAACGACGGCACACAACAGAATGTGCTAAGTTCCGGTGCGGTGTCTGCCGCTGATGTTGCTGCGGCGACAACGGCAGCCACTGATGCCGCGACAGCATTGGCTCTTGTGACGACGGCCCAGGCATCAGCCGCATTGTCAGCAGCAGCCGTTCCTTTCAACGGTGCCTTGGCGGCAACAGCGACTACCGATTTGGGTAATGCTTTTACTGGTCTGACTACAGCGCTGGCCTCTGCAGTCACGACAGCTTCAACTGAAGAGTTACAGCTGGCTCTGGATGCAGTTAATAGTGCAATTGCGGCTGGATCGGGTGCTGGTGGTGTTGCCACTACTACTGGCGAGGCTGGTAATATTGCAGCTTTTGTTGATACTAGTCTTAGCTTGGCAACCACCGCTTCAACTACAGCGGCGGCAATACAGCTATCCTTTGTAGAGGGCGAGACGAATGCTCCCTATTTTGAATTAACGTTTAATTCACAGGGCGCTTTAACCAGCACCTTTCCCGCTAGTCTTACCATTGATGCCTGGAATCCAGAGGGGGGTGCGAATACTTCTTCAACATCGGGTAGTGTAATCGCTTCGGACTTTACCATTAATATTGGGGCATCCACTCAGTATGCGAATGATTTTTCGGTAAGCTCAATTAGCCAGAATGGTTTTACGGTGGGGCAATTAAGTGGCCTTGAAATTAACGGCGAAGGGAAAATATTTGCTCGTTATACCAATGGTCAGGCGCAGGTCTTGGGCGGGGTGGCACTGGCCTCTTTTGCTAATGAGCAGGGCTTGAGTCCTCAAGGTAATACTGCCTGGGCAGAATCCTCTGATTCAGGTCAGCCTACTATTAATTCGCCGCAAAGCGGTATCTTGGGATCAATCCAGTCTGGTGCGTTGGAAGAGTCCAACGTCGATTTATCCGAGGAGTTAGTGCGCCTTATTATTGCCCAGCGTAACTTCCAGGCCAATGCCAAAACTATCGAAACCGCCGATACCGTGCAGCAG
>DRHD01000399.1 GCA_011049795.1 Porticoccus sp. | reverse complement strand
TGGCGCGCTATTAATGGTAATTTTTTATTCGTATTATTTACTGGGGTCCTACTCAGTATTGCTTCACTTGCCCGTGTGGTTAGTTATTCTTTGGTGCATTATCCGATACTGATTTGGTCATTTTTCTTTGGCCTTATCGTCGCCTCAATTATTTATATTTTTCGCCAATTACCACACCTTCGCTGGCAAGAATGGTTGGGGTTGTGGCTAGGTACTCTTGTGGCACTGGGTGTTTCTTTTGCTCCGCGTATACAAGGGTCCGACGATTTGGTGGCAGTTTTTTGTGCGGGGGCCGTGGCGATTTGTGCGATGATTTTGCCGGGTATTTCAGGTAGCTTTATCTTGTTGTTATTGGGTATGTACCCGGTGATGATTAGCGCTATCAGCGATTTTCAGTGGCAGATACTATTGGTATTTATTCTGGGTTGTGGCTGTGGGCTTATGGTGTTTTCTCGGGTGCTGTCCTGGCTTTTTCACCATTATTATTCTGCCACTATTTCCGTGCTAACTGGCTTTCTGTTGGGTTCACTGTTGATTGTTTGGCCTTGGAAAGAATCACTGGAAGTGATGGTGGATGACAAGGGTAGGGAAGTCATGTTGTCCTATCACTTACTGATGCCAGCGACGTATGGTGAGGTGACGGGCATAGACCCTAATACTATTGCTGCAGTGGGATGTATGTTGTTCGGCTTGATTTTAGTACTGGCACTGGAATACGCGGGTGGGAAACGTAAGAAACTCTGATAGCTGGGGTGAGAACCATATAGGGAAAATGAGTTTGCCTAATCAGTCATGCCAACAGAGACCTTTCCGGTGGGTAAATATTGTCGCTGCGGTAGGGCTGTTGATTTTGTCGGGTTGTCGCACCCCACCTCCAGCCCCAATAGATTATCGCCCACCACCTCCCAGTGAGAAAATTAACAGTCATCAGGTTTCCTCTGGTGAAACACTGTTTTCCATTGCCTGGCGTTATGAAAAGGACGTGCAGAAATTGGCCAGATCCAATGGCATATCCTATCCATACACCATTTATAAGGGGCAGCGGTTAACCTTGGATACCACCCGGGTGCCAAAGGTTGCTTCTCGGCCTCCAGTGTCTTCGAGTAAGTCTTCCTCTAGTAAAGGTGCTACGAGTAAATCCACTTCATCTTCACAGTCAAAAATCTCAACACAATTTCGACCCAAGGTGACAGCGCCACCTCCACGAAAAGCACCGGCATTACCTTCCAACTGGCGATGGCAGTGGCCGACAACAGGCCGAGTTGATAAACGATTCAATAGTACAAGCCTGTTTAAAGGGGTAGATATTCAAAGTCATCCTGGTGCGCCTGTAGTGGTGGCGGCACCTGGTGTTGTCGTTTATTCTGGAAGTGGGCTTCGGGGTTATGGGAAGCTCATTATTGTTAAACATAGTGATGTTTTTCTCAGTGCCTATGCTCATAATCGAAAGATTTTTGTCAGAGAGGGACAAGAACTTAAGGGAGGGCAAAAAATCTCCGAGGTGGGTGGCGACCCCTCAGACAAAAAGCGGCTTTATTTTGAAATTCGTAAGGATGGAAAACCGGTTGACCCTCTGCGTTATCTACCAAAACGTTAATCTATTATTCTTTGTTTTAATCCCTTTGACTAAGTAGTTTTCAGCATTAAACGATTAAGATAAGTGGTTGACCTTCTTGATAAATAAATCGATGGTGGTGATTTATTATGGTATGGTTTTCTTCTAGGTTCTATGGCATCAGTTAATGCATAATATTTTTTATGTAATTTTTCTAAAAAATATGTAATGGTTTATACAAGGTGCGTGCATAAACCTCGGCAGGAATTTCGAAAAATAAGCCGCCAGAAAGGTGATGGACAACTTGGAGTGGAATATTCTTTGTGACAAAAGATATAGAGTTTCACCATAAGGATGAAAAAGAGCAACTTGCACATAGCAAGGCGGAGAAAGTGCTCGATGCTGCTAGTCTTTATTTGAAAGAGATTGGTTATGCCCCGCTACTTACTAAGGAAGAAGAGGTCCACTATTCTCGCCTAATTCACAAGGGCGACGAGTCTGCTCGAAAACGAATGATTGAAAGTAACCTGCGACTGGTGGTGAAAATAGCTCGTCGTTATATCAATCGTGGTTTGTCACTTCTGGATTTGGTTGAAGAAGGTAATTTGGGCCTGATGCGTGCCGTTGAAAAGTTTGACCCTGAACTTGGCTTTCGTTTCTCTACGTATGCTACCTGGTGGATTCGACAATCTGCTGAGCGAGCGTTGATGAATCAAACTCGCACCATTCGATTGCCTATTCATGTGGTTAAGGAACTGAATGTCTACCTCAAGGCATCACGCAAATTGGCTCAAGAGCTTGAGCACGACCCAACAGCAGAAGAAATTGCGCATTCAATGGATAAGACCGTTGCGGATGTATCACGGATGTTCCGACTCAATGAGAGAGTTGGTTCTGTGGATGTGCCGTTAGGTAAAAATGGCGAACGAACCTTGGTTGAAACCCTTGCAGATTCCCACCCCTGTGACCCAGAAGAGTTGGTAGAGGGCGATGATATAATCAGTTCTGTAGAGTCTTGTTTGTCGGAGCTATCTGATAAACAGCGTGAAGTCATTGCTCGACGTTTTGGACTTCGGGGGCACGATGTATCAACTCTTGAGGAGGTAGGTCGTGAAATTGGCCTCACCCGTGAACGTGTGCGTCAGATTCAGGTTGAGGCTTTACATCGATTACGTGACATTATGCAGAAGCAAGGCTTGGACGGTCATCTTCTGTTTGAAGATGGCTAAATCTATCCATCGGTCATTCTGCCGGTGAAGAAAGTCACCCGCGGTACTTACTTATTTTAAATATCCTAGATGCTTCTGTACCACCTGCAACGTAGGTTTGAAGAGTTTTGGTGAGGCACACACAATGTTGCCACTATCCATATAGCCATCACTACCTTGAAAATCACTCACTAAGCCGCCTGCTTCTTTAACCAGCAAAACTCCAGCTGCGATATCCCAGGGCTTCAGGTTCATTTCCCAGAAGGCGTCAAATCTGCCTGCCGCCAAATAGGCTAAATCCAGTGAGGCAACACCCAGTCGGCGAATACCAGAGGACTGCTCTGCCAGCTCAGTCAAGCAGGCCAAGTAGGGCTCCATATGTTCGATGGATGGGCTGTTGAAGGGAATGCCTGTGGCTACAATTCCACCGTCAAGACTTTTTCGGCCAGAGACCCGAATCCGGTTGCCGTTAAGGAAGGCGCCACGGCCACGACTGGCGGTAAATTCTTCACGCCGCATGGGATCCAATACCACGGCATGTTCCAGCTTGCCCTTATAGGTGCAGCCGATAGAAACAGCAAAATGCGGAATGCCGTGAATAAAATTGGTGGTGCCATCAATAGGATCAATAATCCATTGATAGTCATTGTCTTCACCCTTAAGCATGCCTGATTCTTCACCAATGATGGTGTGTTCCGGGAAAGCTTTACGCAGGTGATAAATGACCTCTTTCTCCGCAGCGTGATCAATGTCGGTGACATAATCATTGCGGCCTTTCTCATCGATCTTGATCAGATCAGAGCGCTCTGAGGCACGAGCAATCAGTTCTCCTGCCTTTCGTGCGGCGCGGAGGGCGATATTGACCATGGGTTCCATCGTGAGAGATTCCAGCATGAAGAAAGCGCGGCATTGTACCAGACAGGGGTAAGCCCGGGGAGGGTAAAAACCATGATTTAACCAGTTCTTCCTGCTAGAATTCGCGGCGCTCCGGTGCTTGGGTATACGAAGGACTGTTTGTAGCTATTCAGGCTGAAGGAAATCTAGCCAAATTGAAGAAAATCTAGGGTCTCAGTCACTATCAGTAAGATATCTTCTGGAAAATCATTGCATGAGTAATTTTGACAATATTCGCATCGTATTGATTAACACTAGCCACCCCGGAAACATTGGGGGTGCCGCACGTGCGTTAAAAAATATGGGACTGTCACGTTTGTATCTGGTTGCACCTAAAGAATACCCTGCGGACAGAGCTGTTTGGCGTGCGGCCAGCGCATTGGATGTATTGGATAATGCTGTCGTGGTGGACAATCTTGATGATGCTATTTCTGGGTGTGGGTTAGTTGTTGGAACCAGTGCCCGTGGGCGACGAATCACTTGGCCTCTTCTTAATCCGCGTGAATGTGGTGAGCGTGTTTGGCAGGAGGCAGCTCAGCACGATGTGGCCATTATATTCGGTCGAGAGGATAGGGGGCTCACCAATGAAGAGCTGCACAAGTGCACCTATCATGTGCATATCCCATCAAATCCGGATTATAGCTCCCTGAATTTGGCGGCAGCGGTACAAGTTCTCTGTTACGAGGTGCGCATGGCGTCAATGGTCGATTCTGAGGGGGCCTTGCCATTATTTGATGAATGGGATCAGCCGCCGGCAAAAGCTCAGGATCTGGAGATGTACTTTCAGCATCTGGAGCAGGCCTTGGTGGATATCGGCTTTCATGACAGGGATAACCCTCGGCAAACGATGACCCGATTGCGACGGCTGTATGGGCGTATTCGTCTTGATGAAATGGAGTTGTCTATCTTACGGGGAGTATTAACAGCGATTCAGAATGCTGCTTATAGGATGAAAAAGGCAATAGAATCAAGAGAATAGGTTGTTAGTCTATTCGTCGGCTATAACCTACTAAAAGAGTATGCTATTTACTTGACTAAAAAGGTAGGTTATTACATAATCACTCCAGAATTTGTTTCTATAAGGTAACAGTGAGAGGAACACTATGCGGCTGACAACTCGAGGCCGGTACGCGGTCACTGCGATGCTGGATCTTGCTCTTCACGGTGACAAGGGGCCCATTAGTCTGGCTGATATCTCCCGGCGTCAGGAGATTTCCTTGTCCTATCTGGAGCAACTATTTGCCAAGCTTCGTCAACGGGAATTGGTTAGCAGTGTGCGTGGTCCAGGCGGTGGTTACCGACTAGCCCGCGTTAGTGATGAGATCAATGTTGCTGAAATTATTGATGCCGTCAATGAATCCATTGATGCCACCAGTTGTAGTGGAAAGGGCAATTGCCAGAGTGGCGATGTTTGCTTAACCCATCATTTGTGGGATGACCTGAGTCATCAGATACATCGATTTCTGAGTGGTATTACATTGGACAGTTTGATGCATCAGCATGAGGTACAACTCGTGGCTTTGCGCCAGAGTGAACTCATAGACGTTAAAGTCAGTCAAAAATTTAGCTGACAGGAGTAATTGAATGAAACTACCTATTTATCTGGACTACTCTGCTACCACTCCGGTTGACCCGGCAGTGGCTGAGAAGATGGCGGAGTGCCTGACAAATACAGGTAACTTTGGCAATCCAGCCTCTAGATCCCACTCTTTTGGTTGGCAGGCAGAGGCGGCCATTGAAG
>DRHD01000398.1 GCA_011049795.1 Porticoccus sp. | reverse complement strand
GGATAAGTTTGTTACTGGCCGAATGTGCAAAGATTGTAAAAATGCGTATGACAAAAAAAGGTATCTGGAAAAGAAAGATGAGATTGATTCTCGGATGCGGGAATACGGAAAGTCTGAGCGAGGTAGAGAAGTTAATCGTGCAGCAAGTACGAAGTATATTAAGGGGGGCCGAGGTGCTGTTAAGTCTAAAGCATGGTATGAAACGATGCGCCAAGACCCTATTCAATATACTGAATATTTGCGTAGGAAGCGTGCCAATGGAAAGGTCGCTTACGCTATCAAAACTGGTAAACTCGTTCAGGGTCCGTGTGAAGTGTGTGGTTCAACAGGTGTTTATGCACACCATGAGGATTACGATAAGCCGCTGGAGGTTCGATGGTTATGTACATTGCATCACGGCGTAACGAGACGAAAAGAGTAAACAAGATTCGAAAGGGAGAAACACATAATGGGTTCTAAACTTATTGCCGGGGGCGCATGGACACAAGTTTTAATTAACGGCGAGGCTGTTGGACTTGCGACAGGTGCTTCTTTTGACGAGGACTGGGCGGTCAACCCGGCCAATGTTCTCAACTATCATGGACCGGTAGACTACGATTCTCAGGGGTACAGTTGTTCGGTTACATTGTCAACTTTCTTCCCTGAGCGTCCTGGTAGTGGCCCATGGCCGGACGGTGGTGTTAAGGCTCTATCAGACTATCTGCCAAAGCGCAGTGAGGTTCAATCGAATGATGGAAAGCCTGGACAGTTCGATCTGTTGCAGTTTCTGAATACGGCGACTGGAGAGATCGTCAATCAATTCAGGAATGTGATGATCGCTAGCAACGGCGTGCAGATTACACCGAACAGCTATGTGACTGCGAACATCCGATTGATGGCAGTTGAGAGAACCATCTAAATAGTAGGGCGGCGAGAGTCGCCCTTCTAAATATTTACAGGGAAGAGAGGGAGTTTTTATGGCGAGAGAGAAAAACGAAGAGGCTTTTACTATAGGTAAGAAAGTATTCAGCGAGACCGACCTTGAGTTCACCGTTGACTATGACGGTGATGTATTCACACTCAAACATCCAGCACCCTACCAAAAAGCTGCTATTGAAGCTGAGATAGCTCGGCGGCTTGGCGGGTATTCTAGAGATTCATTTCCTGCAGAACACTTGGCTCTTATAGAAGCTACAACGTATGTGGATGCGTTGGTAGTTGCTGAGAAAAGCCCAAACTGGTGGAAAAGTGCATGGACCTGTTACGATGAAGAGTTGATATTCAATCTTTTCCGAGGGTACTATCAATTTCGAGGAAAGTTTCAAGAACGCATTAGAGGCGACGGATCTTAAGGAAGTAGCTTTAGAATCGTTTCTTGATTTGTGGATAATCAACCATTTTAAAGTACTACCCACGGAAGCTCGATTTAAAGAATTAACAGAGTTGCAGAAGAATCTGATATTTGTAGGATTCTTGGAGCATCCGACATCTGAGCAACTACACGAAGCTCATTATGGAGCGGAGACCACAAAGGTGACTAGAGTTGATGAGAAGTCTTTTGAGAAACTGGGATACTCACAAGAGCAGATTGCCCACATAAAAGAACAAGCGGAGATTATCGACCGTGCCTGACATTGTAAGTAACATTATACTTAAAGCCATGGGGGCCGATGAGGCTGCTCGCGAGATCTTAAAACTCGAAAAAGCGTACAAGGAAACAGGAAAAGCCGCCAAAGATGTATCACCTGAAGGTGTGAGTGCGGGAGATCCGTTTGCACGTGCTACTGGCGGCGCAGGTGCTAGAGAAATAGCACAAATGACTACCCAGCGTGAGCAACGTACTGCTGCATATCGTCGTAATCAGGAAGCTAGAGAATCAGCAAATCAGAACTATAACGTAAATGCGCGGCAATTACCTGGGATGGTAAGCGGTGCCGCTGGCGCAATGCAACAAGCAGGGGCCGGGAAAATGTTTGGAGCAGCAGGAGGGATGCTTGCCTCTGTAGGTGGTTTGCTAGGTCCTGCGGGTATTGGAATGATTGCAGCTGGCATTGGTATAAAAGCTATGGGGGATCTTGGCGGCAGTGCTTTTGAACGTGTGCAGCGTTATTGGGGTACTGGTATAGCACAACGTCTTGGCGTGGAATCTGAAGAAGTTTCAGGGTTCGCAATACGGGCCGGTCGAACTGGTATTCCCGCAGAAATGGTTAATACATTATTGCAAGCCGCTAGCGGCGCAGGATTTAGTGCTACTAAACCTGGTGCAACTACTGCGGCACAGTTTGGTTTGGAAGCTGCCGCTATGATGGGCGTCGATCCTGGTACTATAGGTAAACTACTTGGTGGTGTATCTCGTGCGGGTATTAGTGGCGGAAAGTTAGATTATGAAATGTACGGTATGGCGAAGGGTACTTTCGGTGTTGAGAATGTCGGCATGTTCATGTCCGAATTGAGTAGGACACTTGAAGAGGCTATGACACGTGGTGTCAGTCTTACTGCTAGCGAGTTTGATAAACATACAAAAATGCTTGGAGCATATGCCCAGTATGGAGGTGTGTCAGTAACGGGGGCGGTTGCCATAAATCAAATGATGACCCAAAGGGGTGCGCAGGCGGGAAGATTGCAACGGCCAGAAGACATTATTGCTTTTCAGGCCATGCGTGCTGCTACCCCAGGTGCATCAATAACCGATATAATGATGCAGATGGAGGAGAGCCCTTTGGCAGTAAATCGAGCTGTGTATGACTACTTAAAAGCTTCTACGGGCGGGAATCAAGATCTTCTTAGGCTACGTATGCAATCCTATACCGGTGGTACTATGTCGCAGACTGCTGTTATGATGAAGACTTTTGAAGGATTAGATCGTGAGACACACGATGACAAGAAAAAACGTTATGGCACCTTAAAGTACGCTCCTTGGAGGAGACTTGAATCTCTAGGTGAAGGGGATGCTCGGTTAGGTAGTGAAGATGAAGCTAGACGTTACTATGCAACAGAGCAAATAAAGTTGCTTACAGGTTTGGAAGATCTCGCTTTATCATTTAAGACCTCTTTAGTTGAGTTTTTTAGAGGTGGTGAAACTGATTTGAATATTCGTAACGCCACATTTACTAGTTTGTCATTCGATCCAACCACTCTTGAGAAAACCGGCTTGAGAACTGTTTCGGAAATAGCAGATGATAAACAATTACAAAATCAGCTAAGTAAATACTATCGCATTGGAGCTGCACATACATCTTACAATACGCCGGAAGAGTTTAAACAGATTGTGCAAGATCGTGGTATGGGCGCTGGAGGAACATTAGGCGGATGGGCTAGTATTGCCACGGAAATCTGGACTGGTATTTTAGAAGCTGGAAGAGAGCAACTTGGAAGTAGAGTTGTGACCCCTTTGTTAAGTGATCTTCTCTCAGATGAGTTTGGAGGTTTGTACGCGCTTAACGAAGAAGCAAACTGGGACTCGAAATCAGTAATAAAATTGCTAGAGCGAATGGTTGATGTATTAGAGGCTGCAGGATTTGTATATACGGATGAGAGTCAATAAGAATGCCACCAATCGATCCAAGAACACGTAGAGTCAAGATCAAAGTAGAGCTTATCCGATGGGATTGGACGGATACTACCGCCAAGAAGCGTGACTCTGATTCAATAGACATTACACAAGACGTACTAAATTATCGATTTCAGAAAACTATCAAGACACCTATGGGAACCGCCCAACTAGCACTTATACCACAACGTACTGGTAGGAATATGCTAGACATCATCAACGTGATGGATGTAATCAGAATATACGAGTTTGATGTACTCAAGTTTCAGGGATACGTACGAAGGGTTTCCTATTCAGGAAGTATTCAAGCTAGTGATGGTAAACCTTCACGTGAAGCGGTGTTGTCAGTGACTCCGTTCGGCGGGATGCTTTTTGAGCCCGCTTGTGGATTAGGCATGGGTAGAGTAGTAGGCAATGCAGATGCGTTTGGAATTAGTGCCTCTACATTGATGACGAACATCGCAAATGTGGCAGGTAAAGATGGTGCTTCATATGGTGAAGTAATCAATACAACTCTTGATGCATGGTTTGACTTTATCAAATCGGTAGGCGGCACGGTATTTGATGAATACGTAAACACATATATGAACTTCTCTGATGGTGTTGATCAAACCTCTATCCCAATGACTCCCAGGC
>DRHD01000397.1 GCA_011049795.1 Porticoccus sp. | reverse complement strand
CTACAAGAAGTACTAAAGTCTGAGGGTGATGTTGTCCTGAGTAATGAGGTTATCGCTCGAATTCTCGCCGGTGAGGTAGATACAACCGCTCCAGCCGAAGTGGCAGAAGACGTTGCTGAAAGTAGTTCTGGCGATGATCTGCAAGAAAAGATTGCTAGCCCTGCTGCACGTAAGCTAGCGGATGAGCGTGGAATTAATTTACAGCAGCTCTCTGGTACAGGAAAAGGTGGACGAATCACCAAAGAAGATGTCATGGCCTGGGAACAACCTCAGACACAACAGATTGCCGCAGCTGCAGTACCTGTAGCTGAATCAGTTCAAGCGCCTCAGATATCTATTCCAGCTGTGGCGGGTGACCGCGTTGAAAAACGAGTACCGATGACTCGTATGCGTGTTCGTATCGCCGAACGCCTGCTCCAGGTTACTCAGACTACTGCCATGCTGACAACTTTCAATGAAGTAGATATGCATCGCATTATGGATCTCCGTTCCGAGTTTAAGGATGATTTTGTCAAAGCACACAATGGAACCCGGCTTGGCTTCATGGGCTTCTTTGTGCGTGCTGCTACTGAAGCTCTCAGGCGTTTCCCCGCGGTTAATGCTTCGATCGATGGAACCGATATCGTATATCACGGTTATCAGGACATTGGTGTTGCTGTTTCTACCGAGAAGGGTCTAGTAGTACCTGTTCTTCGTGATGCCGATAATATGAGTATTGCTGATGTCGAGAATACAATCGCCGGGTTTGGTGCGCGTGCACGTGATGGAAAACTTACCATTGAAGAGATGACTGGTGGTACTTTCACTATCACAAACGGTGGTGTGTTTGGTTCTTTGTTATCTACGCCTATTTTGAATCCACCTCAGGCTGCAATTCTTGGTATGCATACCATTAAACAACGTCCTGTAGTTGAGAATGGTCAAGTGGTTATACGTCCTATGATGAATTTGGCCCTGTCTTATGACCATCGCCTAATTGATGGTAAAGAGGCCGTAAGTTTCCTTGTTGCTATTAAGGAAATGATTGAAAATCCAGCGAAGATTCTTCTTGAGATATAGCTGTTAACATATTGATATTTGGGGTTTTATATGCCTAAAAAGTATGACGTTATTGTAATTGGAGCTGGCCCCGCTGGCTATGTGGCAGCTATCCGTGCTGCACAGCTAGGGTTGAAAACTGCCTGTATTGAAAAGTGGAAAAACTCAGAAGATAAAGGCGTAAACGGAGGCACCTGTTTAAATGTGGGCTGTATTCCTTCCAAGGCTTTACTCGATAGCTCCTATAAATACCATGAGACTAAAACTGATCTGTCCAGTCACGGCATTAATATTGGTGATGTAGGCATAGATGTGAAGGCGATGGTTGGCCGTAAAGATAAGATCGTAAAACAGCTTACCGATGGTATTGCAGGCTTATTCAAGAGTAATGGTGTCACATCATTGTTTGGTGCAGGCAAATTAATCGCTGGTCGTCAGGTTGAATATACTGATCACGAGGGAAATACGCAGGTATTGTCAGCAGACAACATTATTATTGCTACTGGTTCTCAGCCCATTGATATCCCTGTGGCACCCGTCAATGGTGACACGATTATCGATTCAACGGGAGCGCTGGAATTAACAGAAACGCCAGAGCGCCTCGGTGTAATCGGTGCGGGCGTTATCGGCCTGGAATTAGGCAGTGTCTGGAATCGTCTGGGTAGTGACGTTGTATTGCTTGAAGCGCTGGATGACTTCCTGGCAATGATGGATCGTCAGATTTCAAAAGAAGCCAAGAAAATTTTTACCAAGCAAGGTTTGGATGTACGTCTTAGTTGTCGAGTGACGGCTAGTGAAGTAAAAGGCAAAGAGGTTGTTGTTACTTACCAAAATAGTGAGGGTAAAGAAGAACAGGCTGTTTTCGATAAACTTATCGTCTGTGTTGGACGACGCCCCTATACCGAAGGGTTGCTTTCACCGGATTGCGGTGTAAACCTCGACGAACGTGGCTTTATATTTGTTAATGACCAGTGTGCAACAAATGCCCCGGGTGTCTGGGCTGTTGGTGATGTGGTTCGTGGGCCCATGTTGGCTCACAAAGGTTCTGAAGAGGGTGTCATGGTGGCCGAGCGTATTGCTGGTCAGAAAACTCAAATGAACTACGACATTATCCCCAATGTTATCTATACCCACCCGGAAATTGCTTCTGTGGGTAAAACGGAAGAACAACTCAAACAAGCTGGCGAACCCTACAATGTGGGTGTTTTCCCCTTCCTAGCCAGTGGCAGGGCGTTAGCAGCCAATGAAACAGATGGTATGGTCAAGATGATAGCGAATGCCAATACGGACCGCATTCTCGGTTGTCATATTATCGGCCCCAGTGCCGCAGACCTTGTACAGCAGGTTGCGATAGCGATGGAGTTTGGCTCCAGTGCCGAAGATATTGGTATGACCGTATTCGGTCACCCAACGCTCTCTGAAGCGGTACATGAGGCAGCTTTAGCGGTAAATGGACACGCTATTCATATTCCAAATCGTAAAAAGCGGACCAAGTCGTAAAAAAAACAGAATGTTGCGCTTCAGAAGCTCTTCAGGTATCGCT
>DRHD01000396.1 GCA_011049795.1 Porticoccus sp. | reverse complement strand
AGATGTGTATAAGAGACAGCCGCAAAACATCCCCAAAGCCCTCGCAATTGCGCTACTCACCAGTTTAATTGCTTCATTGATTTCAGCCGCTACTAAATATATGAGTAGTTACTTGAGCGTGCACCTGATCATCAGCCTGCAATACGGCGTAGGTTTAGGCATTGCACTGCCCATGCTATTACGGAAAGGGCAGGGCTTGAAAAGCTTTGCGACCCAACGCCCCGGCCTCCACATAATACGGGCCATCGCGGGTTTGGTTTATGTTCGTACTTCCAAAATACTGTTTTATTGTATTACTTGGCTTCTTCGCAGCTTTTGCGCAGGCCGATGTTCGCCCGTCTGATAAAAATAATGCCCCGGAAAAGGAAAATCTTATTTTTTTGTTCGTGGACTATAAACCTCTTATGTATCGCGAGAATGGCAAAATTAAGGGCGAGGTTGGGGAACTGACTATGGCCATTTTTGAGCGGGCGGGCTATGCCGTTAGTGTGCTTGAAGACGTGCCTTTCCGCCGGGTTTTTCACATGCTGGCGACGGGCGTTGAGAGAACCTGTGGAACCGGCTGGTATAAAACGCCCGAGCGCGAGCTTCACGCCAACTTCACCCGAGCTATTAATGTGGCGGCTAACACCATTGTTGTTAGCCGCCGGGATAACAGAGCGCTGATTGAGTCCTTCGCAAATGTTGAGGCATTGTTACGGGCTCCCGAGTTAAAAACCGCGAGAGTTAACGGAGTGTCTGGTGGCGCAATACATGATAGTTTGTTGAATTTAACGAATCCCAACACAGTTGTTGTTCAACGCCTTGAGCAACAACTTCGCATGTTGTCGGCAAAGCGCATAGACTATTTTCTCGCAGAAAATACTTATATTGCGCATCTTGATGCGCACGCACCAGAAGCGCGCAATTTTGTTTCTATTGACCTTCCAGGCTTGCCGGAGGGGGAAAGTCGCTATATCGCGTGTTCAAAAAGTACTCTTCAGAAAGATATCAATCGGCTCAACCTTGCCATTGATTTTTTTGAGATGGCCAAATCGGCGCAGTAGGTTTTCTATAAATTGACCGAGGATACTCCATGCCCTTAAGTTTGGCCGACTCAAGTTCTTTGATCGCGTTTTTTGCAATCCAGATGGCTGACTTCGTGTCTCTTTTGAGAATCCGATGCGCCATGCTCAGGGCCTCTTGCCTTAAGTCTATGTTCCTCTTGCCGATATTACGAAGCGCCCAATTAACCGCCTTTTTCACATAGATTCTATCGTCGTCTGCCTCTCGTTCAATAAGGGGTAAAAATGACTCAAACACCTCATTTTCAGCCACTTTATCGGCAAAGCCGTAGGCGGCCATGATCACAAAGCCGGCTCTTTTTATGAATTCACTTTTGTGCTCAGACCACTCATAGGCCATTGGCAAGGCGTGTTGACTCTTGGCAAAAAATCCCATGCAAAATGAATCACATATTTCCCAGTTATCAAATACTTGCACCCATTTTTTCATTTGTTTTCTAGTGATGCAGGCCGGATCGTAAATTTTGCTGCAGAGTAATCTAGCCTCATAGATGCCCGACTCAAATAGCGCCAGAGCCAGTTCATTATCACGTCCAATATCTTTCGCAATGAGCTTGAGGTCCTTGTGATAGACACCCAGAGAATTTTCAGTATGGATGCCAAACCGCCGAGCTTTTATCTCAATTTTCTCAGGATTAGCCAATCCTTGGAGTTGTGCAATCACTTCATCTACGTTCATCAAACTGCCTCTGATTTGGAATTTTATAATGCTCGATAGTATGAAATATTAAAAAAAAATAACAATATTTTTGAAGGGCTATTGTTTATGAGAATAAATAATAGAGCCCAATACTTGTAGTTCTTGTAACGATAGTAGGTGCTCACCTGTGGCGATTCTAGGAACGCAATTCTGACGTGAATTTAAACGCCCGTTCCATTTTGGTGGTCGCTTTTCGATCTAGTTGAGAGTACCCTAATATATCCTGTCCATGTGGTCAGGAAAAAATAATAAATAAAAAGCGTCATTCGTTCGTCATATTCCGTCGGCATTATCGACGCTATATCTGGTCATTACGACCAATTTTAATGATAAAAAAAATAAACAATTCGTTAAAGGGACTCAGAAATGCAACGTACTCGTCTATACCAATCCATCGCCGCCTCGGCGCTTTTGTTTTCAATTCAGGGGCAAGCGGCATCAGAACTTTATTTTTCGGAATATATCGAAGGTTCCAGTTACAACAAAGCGCTGGAGATCGTCAACAACACGGGGGCTACAGTAAACCTTGAAGGCTACGCAATCCAAGTTTATTTCAATGGTGCTACGCTCGAAGAAGGTACAGTCAGAAATATCGACCTAAGCGGCGAACTACTGGATGGCGATGTTTTTGTGTATGCAAACAGTCGTTCAGGTAAGGCAATTGCCGATGTCGCAGATCTACAAAATGGCTCAGCCTCATTCAATGGAGATGACGCTATCACTCTCACCCACAATGGAGAGGTTGTAGACAGCATCGGTCAAGTGGGAAGCGACCCTGGTAGTCAATGGGGCACGAACGATACAACCACGAAAGAACACACCCTACGCCGTGCGAGCCACGTTGACGGGGGAGATACCGACCCAACAGATGAATTCGATCCTGCTTTGGAGTGGGTGGGGTTTGCGCAAGACACTTTTGATGACCTAGGACAACACGGTGCCGGTGAAGGTGAAGGTGAAGGTGAAGATGAAGCGACAGTTTGTGGCGACGAAGTTACAAAGCTCAGTGCTATTCAAGGCAATGGATATTCTAGCCCCCTTAACAGCACGTCTGTCAGCGTTGAAGCCGTATTGGTGGGCAACTTCCGAGGCAGCAATGCCCTGGGTGGTTTCTTCCTGCAGGAAGAAGACGCCGATCAAGACGGTGACCCCGCAACATCCGAAGGTATATTTGTCTACGAAGGTAGTGAAGGTAGTGAAGGCATTGAAATGGCGATGGGTGATGTAATTCATCTGACAGCCAATGTAAGCGAGCGTTACGGCCAAACCCAATTGAGTGGTGTTAGTAATTTACAGGTGTGCTCTAGTGGCGAGACTGTGACGGCTGCAACAGTCGAACTGCCCCTTGCAGAAATCACTGACCTTGAAAGCGTTGAAGGCATGTCTGTTTCGTTTTGGCAAGAGCTCAGCGTCACAGAAACCTACGCTCTGGGACGTTACGGTGAATTGAGCCTGTCGGTTGACGGTCGATTAATGAACCCAACCCAAGTGGCCATGCCCGGCGAAGAGGCTATCGCTTTAGGTGAAGCCAATGACCGCCGACGCATATTGCTCGACGACGGAAGAGGCCAGCAAAATCAGGACGCGGTTTACCCTGCTCCGGGTTTGTCCGCTGACAATGTTGTTCGTGTAGGCGATAGTGTATTGGGCTTGAACGGCGTGATGGCCTATGGATTTGGTAGCTATCGCATTCACCCGACGGCTGACCCCGTTTTTGTCCCAGCCAACATGAGAACCGCTGAACCTGATTTACCGGGTGAAGGTTCGCTCAAAGTGGCATCGTTCAATGTTCTGAACTATTTCAATGG
>DRHD01000395.1 GCA_011049795.1 Porticoccus sp. | reverse complement strand
GCAGTGGAAAAGTCTGTTTTCGAACAGTTTGCTAATCAATTATCTGACGATCAACAACACACCTTACAACGCTTTTTACGCTTACAAGCAAAAGGCTCAACTCAGCCTCGCGAGGTCATTAAACAGTTAGCTGAGCAGATCGCTAAACAGCATCCACCTAATGCAGATGCCCTCAGAGCGGGCTTAGCTTGTTTATTGAACTGGGACCTGCGTCAACAATTAGCCGCACTAACTTGTCCACTCCAAATCATTTTGGGTGAAAAAGATAATTTGATTCCCTTATCGATGATGGATCGCTTATCTGATTATCAGCCCACTGCTCGAATTGATGTGATGATGGGCTTAGGCCATGCCCCCTTTATTTCCGATGCTGAAAAGTGTCAGTCCTTAATAGATCAGTTTATCCATGAGTGAATACCGTCCTGACAAACGTAATGTGGCGAAGTCGTTTTCTGCTGCCGCTGAGCATTACGATGATGTCGCTATCTTGCAGCGGCAAACAGCAGATGAGTTGTTAGATCGCTTGTCATTTATGACGGTGACGCCTCAACGGATTCTCGACTTAGGTACGGGCACTGGACGCAACCTGTCTTTATTAAACAAACGCTATCCGCAGGCACAACTTTTGGGCATGGATATCGCCCCGGCGATGTTGAAACAAGCTCAAAAGCGCTATAAAAAAGATCTCGGTTTGAGCCGTTTATTACCAAACAAACAACGTCTCAGCTTATTTTCAGGCGATGCTGAATCGATTCCACTTGCCGATGAAAGTGTTGATATGGTGTATGCGAATCTGTCTCTGCAGTGGTGTGATCCGCAACGCTGTTTTAATGAAATAGCACGGGTGTTAAAGCCCAATGGTTTATTGATGTTCACCAGTCTTGGCCCTGATACTCTGACAGAGCTACGCCAAGCCTGGGCAGCTGTCGATGATTACCCTCACGTTAATTTGTTTTATGACATGCATGATGTTGGCGATGCCATGACAGGCAGTGGCCTAGCTGATTGTGTGCTCGATATAGAACCGTACACCCTGCATTACACCGATGCGATGGCCGTGATGCGTGATCTCAAAGTACTAGGCGCTCGTAATGTAAATGAAGGCCGACGCAAAGGGCTGACGGGCAAACATTTACTCAAACATGTTGGCACAGAATACGAACGGTTTAGACAGAATGAAGGGCTGCCTGCCAGTTACGAAGTCATCTTTGGTCATGCATGGAAATTAGCTCAATCAGGTCAATGCCGAGCCGATGACGACAGTGTTTATATTCCGATCAGTGAGATCAAACGACTATGAGAAACACACATTTTTTTGTCACAGGCACAGATACCGAAGTAGGGAAAACCTTCATCAGTGTGGGCTTGGTGTCACTATTACAAAATAAAGGTTATAAAACAGTTGGCATGAAGCCGATTGCCAGCGGTTGTGAATGGTTAGATGGGCAGTGGAAAAATGAAGATGCTTTAGCATTAATTAAACAAAGCCAAACGGATTTAGCCTATTCACTGATCAATCCCTATGCCTTTGAACCGGCGATTGCTCCCCATATTGCCGCTGAGCGAGCAGGGGTAACGCTTTCTCTTGCCAACATTAAACTCAACTATGCATTGATCGCTGAACAGGCTGAGGCGGTGATTGTCGAAGGCGCTGGTGGCTGGTATGTACCTCTAGATTCAGAAAGCACTATGGCTGATCTTGCTGCTGAACTTCAGTTACCGGTGATTTTGGTGGTGGCTATCAAGCTAGGTTGTATTAATCATGCCTTATTAACCGTGGCAGCCATTGAACAACAAGGTCTCAAACTGGCGGGCTGGGTGGCGAATCATGTTGCTGAACAATCAGAATCAACTGAAATGATAGAGACCTTAACGAGCCGAATTGATGCCCCTTGCTTGGGAGTAGTACCTCATCTAGACAGTCATCAGTCGGCGGCTAGTTTCCTGAAATTACCTGAATAAAATCATTACATTACTTTATAAAACTGCCTTTCCAAAATAAGCAATGTCAGGCACTATTTTTTCTTACTAGTTTAAGTTTTTGGCCTCATAATTCCGGGTAATAAAATTAATCTAATTTATAATCAATGTGTTATATTTTTTGAAAATGAATTATAAGGCCGCCTGTTTAATATTTATTATGAGGCCAGTGGCCTCATAAAACACACTGTTAGGCCAGAGGAACATATGAGCGACTGGGATTTTCTGCACGACATGCATAATGAGGGCTATAGCCCAGAGCAGATAGCGGATGCTGCTGCTTGTGGATATAACCCTTGGGAGCATGGCGATTGGGCTAACATCAAAGAGTTTATTGACGATGAAGCGGGCTGGGATTCTGATAGTGGGCCAAAGAACCCAACAACTCTAGAGCTTTGGGAGTTGCTAGGTGAATTGATTGAAAGCGCCCGAAATTACTTCGAAGTAACAGGTCGGCATCTGCCAATTTATGGAGAGCTTGGCGAGCTATATGGTGAAGCGAAATACGGAATCAAAAGGCATAAACCGTATACACAAGGCTCCGACGGCAAATTAGGAAATGATTTTGTCGAAATAAAAACAATTAGCCCATTTAAGACCGACAATTCCGTACTAGTTAAGCGGGCCGGTAATTTCAGCAAACTTCTAATTGTGAAAATCAGCAAAGACTTCGAGTTTAAAGCCAAAATGCACGATCGAAAGAGCTTTGTAAAAGGCTCAGGGAAAAACATTAAGGCCAAGTGGAGTGAATGAAATTGCCTAACAAGTACATGTTAGCGGACTGGTTTTCCGCTGCGCTCCAAACCAGCCGCAAATGTAGGCGTTATATGTGAGAGTGAACATGTCCGATAAGTGTAAGTGCATGAAACCACCTTTTTTCTATTTGGATTTCGATTCCATAGACATTGGTGAGGATGGTCTTGGCGAAATTACAATCGATAGTTGTAAGCGTTGTGGAATCAAGTGGATAAAATACTTAATTGAGGAGCCACAACTTACAAAATCAGGCCGTTGGTGGCGGGCTCTCATAGGTAAGAATGAAGAAAATAAAATCTCAGCCAACGGCCTGATTTTGTAAGTTGTGGCTCCTCAATTAAGTATTTTATC
>DRHD01000394.1 GCA_011049795.1 Porticoccus sp. | reverse complement strand
TCATTGAACAGGTTGATCAGCGGTAGGTTGTGTCGCTGACCCATCTCGTAGTCATTGAAGTCGTGGGCCGGGGTAATTTTTACACAGCCAGTACCAAATTCACGATCTACATAGTCATCGGCAATAATCGGGATTTCCCGGTTGGCCAATGGCAGGGTAATGGTTTTACCAATCAGGTATTGGTAGCGCTCATCATCAGGATGAACAGCAACGGCGGTATCGCCGAGCATAGTCTCCGGGCGGGTGGTGGCAACAATCAAGTGTCCGCTGCCATCAGTTAGGGGGTATTTAAAATGCCAGAGATGGCCATTTTCCTCTTCTGAAATAACCTCCAAATCGGAAATAGCAGTGTGTAATTTGGGATCCCAGTTGACCAGCCGCTTACCGCGGTAAATTAAGTCGTCGTTGTAGAGGCGAATAAAGGCTTCCTGAACTGCAGAGGAGAACCCATCATCCATAGTGAAGCGTTCACGAGACCAGTCCGGAGAAGCACCCAGTCGCCTAAGTTGTTGAGTGATCGTACCGCCAGACTGATGTTTCCATTCCCAGGCTTTCTCGATAAATTTTTCCCGGCCAAGATCGTGGCGAGAGATACCATCAGCCTCTAACAAGCGTTCTACCACCATCTGCGTGGCAATGCCTGCGTGATCGGTACCCACTTGCCAGAGGGTGTTATTACCCTTCATGCGGTGGTATCGGATCAGCCCATCCATGATGGCTTCTTGAAAACCATGCCCCATGTGCAAGCTGCCAGTGACATTCGGCGGTGGGATTGTAATGCAGTAAGGGTCGGCATCCTGGTTATTGGTCGGCTTGAAGTAGCCTTGCTCTTCCCAGGTCTGGTACCACTGGCTTTCAATATCTTGTGGACGGTAGGTCTTTTCCATGTTCGCTCGTTTGATTATCGGCAACGGTGTTTGCTGTGCCATCAGTTCTGGACTGGTTGTGCACGGGATAGATAAGGGCGGGAATTATAATGGGCTAGTCAGTCTTCGTCGATGGAGTTGTTGGCTGATGATGGTTTTTCGGGACTGAATACTTGGTATTAAGGTCACTATTATTAAGGTCGCGACGATTCAGGTCACTATTATTTAGGTCACTATGATTAAGATTCACTATGTTCAAAATCAGTATTGTCAAAAAGATGGGTTTGATTGGGTGCCGGCTCTGAAGTAGAAGGTTCTGAATTAGAAGGTTCCGAAGTAGAGGGTTCTGGCGCAGTAGTCTCTGGGGTGGAGAGCCCTTGAGAAGCAGATTCTGGCAAGGCACCATCATATCGATCCGTGAGTATGGGTATCTCCAAATTTACAGCCGCAATCTCGTGAGGGGGGCGCTGCTCAACATCCGCATCCCTTAGGATGTCATGTTGGATTTCAGGGCCATCGATTAGAGTGTCTCGCAGTGAATCAAGCTCTTCTATCAATGTTTCTCTGGTGTTCTTCTGGCCCATAGTTAGCCTCCAGTTAGGTTCTAGCTAGGTGGTTCTAATTAGTCCCTGTGGGAAATTGTCCTAAGAGTGAAGCTTGGCATGAATGAGGTCATTTTTATTCGCATTATCAGGGCTTGGTTAGATCGTGATAGTTAAGGGGGTAGCCCCGGCTTTTGTAGAAACTAAAACGCTCTCGCTTCTGCTCAATGATTTGTTGGTCATCGTATACAATTTCTACGGCTTTCTCAAAACGGGTAAACCAGTCAGGGGTGGTGGGGTCCAAGTTAATTAACAGGCCGTGATGGTCGCCTGGATCATCGTGATGACAGATTGATACTTTTTCCTTTGGGTTGTGTTCACATTCATGGGGCAGGAATGTTGTGGGTTTGAATGACCACAATAACCCCTCGAGTTGCTGGGAAACAGTTTCATCTGCGGTGTGTAGTAAAACGGTAAGCCCTTGTTGAAAGGCCTTTTCAGTTAGCTGGCAGGCCAGATTGAGAGCTGCATCAAAATTACCGTTAATACGGTAAAAATTAATACCGGTCATAGGCCCGCTTGTTCCAGGAGGTACTGTGTCAGCAACGGTACAGGGCGACCCGTTGCCCCTTTGTTGCCACCACTCTTCCAGGCAGTACCAGCGATGTCTAAATGTGCCCATTGATAGTCTTTGGTAAAGCGCCCGAGAAAGCATGCTGCTGTGATGGTGCCGGCAGGACGTCCACCGATATTAGCCATATCAGCAAAGTTACTTTTAAGCTGTTTGTCGTATTCGATCCAAAGTGGTAGCCGCCAGATTCTGTCTCCGCTGGTTTGGCCCGCTGTTTCAAGTTGTGCTGCCAGTGCGTCGTTATTACTAAGAACACCAGAGGCATGGCTGCCCAGCGCCATGACACAAGCACCCGTGAGAGTAGCGATATCAATCACAGCCTTTGGTTTATATCGGCCGGCGTAGGTGAGTGCGTCACACAGAATCAGGCGGCCTTCGGCATCGGTGTTGAGTACTTCAATTGTCTGGCCAGACATGCTTTTAACAATATCGCCGGGTTTCGTCGCCGTACCACTGGGCATATTTTCAACCGTGGGAATAATACCTACCACATTGATCGGCAGCTCTGCTTCAATCAAGGTAGAAAATGTCCCTAGTACACTGGCGGCACCACACATGTCGTATTTCATCTCATCCATGGCTGCACCAGGTTTGAGACTGATACCCCCAGAGTCAAAGGTAACGCCTTTGCCTACCAGTACGATAGGCTTATCGCCGGACTTGCCTCCCCGATACTCGAGCACAATCATCTTGGCAGGTTCAATGGTGCCCGCAGTCACTGACAGGAGTGCACCCATTCCAAGCGTCTTCATCTGTTTTTCATTGAGAACTTTACAGCTGAGCTTTGTATGCTTTTTAGCTAACTTTCTGGATTGGCTGGCGAGGTAAGATGGTGTGCAGATGTTTCCTGGTAGGTCTCCCAACTCACGTGCGAGGTTCACGCCATTGGCAATTGCCTTGCCTCTATTGAGAGTGTTTTTTAGTGTGTCGAGTCCTTTGCGAGAAGGTGTTGCCAGAGTGATTTTCTTCAGTGACGTTATTTTTTTCTCTTTAGACTTAAAGGGATTAAATAAGTATGAAGCTTCTACTAGTTTGCGAGCCAGCTGTTGGGCCTGCCAGACATTGTCGCGATACTCAACTTGAAGATGATTCATTGAAATACAGGCAGACTGGATGGGTAATTTTGTCAGTTTATTAGCAAGGCCGGAGGCGAGTTCCAGGAAGGATTGTTCATTGGCAGCCTTTTTGCCACTACCTAGAAGTAACAGACGTTTTGCTGCCAGTCCAGGGGGTTCGTTGATTAACAGGGAGCTGCCAATGGTATTTTTAATATCACCACTTGACTGAAGTCGGGAAACTAAACCACCAGTGGCGTCGTCAATGGATTGGAGTGTGGGGTTATCTGTCCCATCATGTCCAAGAGCAATGACAAGACAATCAGTTTTTAGGGTCAGTAGATTGCAGGCGCTGGCAGTAAATTCCATGGTGTCTCCGGTGATTGGTAAGGGGGTGTGTAATAGGGTCATGCTTTACAAGACAAACTCAGTATAAAGCTGGATAATTGTCTGACGATAAATGTGATAACGCATGAAGCATAACAGGAAACCACCTTTGCTTATATTTCGCTATATTGCCCGTGATCTTCTAGCCTCAACCTTTGCTGTTTGCACTGTGTTGTTAATGGTTGTTGTCAGTGGCCGCTTCGTTAAATATCTGGCGCAGGCTGCGGCAGGGGAGTTGGACGCGGGGATTCTGTTAGCCATTATTGGTTATCGTCTGCCTGGGTTTTTAGAGCTGATCTTGCCCTTGGCTTTTTTCCTGGCCATTCTACTGACTTATGGTCGCCTCTATGTTCAAAGTGAAATGACGGTGATGACTGCTTGTGGTATGAGTCCGATACAGCTGGTCGTTTATACCATGATACCGGGATTGTTCATTGCCCTATTGGTGGGTTGGTTGAGTCTGGAGGTAGGCCCAACAGGCTTGCGTAAAGCCGAAGCATTATTGACGGCACAGAAAGAACGCGGTGAGTTAGATGGCATGGTGGGGACTCACTTTTACCCACTGCAGGGTGGTAAGGCCGTTACTTATGCGGAGGAGGTCAGCAAGGAAGGGCTAATGCGTGATGTGTTTATGGCCGAAAACAATCCTGATGCACCGGAAGGGCAGCAGCTGGTTTTAGTGGTCGCTGAGACGGGACACCAGCGCCGTTCATCCTCTAAGAAGCCCAGTTATTTAGTACTAGGGAATGGTTACCGAATTCAGGGTGTACCCGGTAAAGCAGATTACCAAGTGACCCATTTTGAGGAGTATGGGCAGCGCTTGAGTAAGCCGAAAAAACACCATAGTCGGCATACCTCCGATACGATGCCCACAGGGGAGTTGATGGCATCAGAAAAGTTGGCTCATGTGGCTGCGCTTCAGTGGCGTTTTTCAGTACCTATTTTGGTTCTGGTTATGACTCTAATAGCCGTTCCCTTGAGTAAAACAAATCCCCGTCAGGGGCGGTTTGTTAAAATGCTGCCAGCGATACTGCTCTACATTGTTTATCTTGTGATGCTCAATGGAGCCAGGGGGGCCGTTGAGGATGGAAAGCTTTCTTCACTGTTGGGGCTGTGGGTGGTTCACGGGTTGTTTCTTTTGATTGCTTTGCTGCTGCTGGGGCGACCAATGATTATTCAACAGATAATACGGCGCGGGTACTCTGAGCACAGAGTGTCAAAGCTGGTTATTCGATACTTTGGGAATAGCAACGGATGAGGTGTCTGTCTCGGTATATCACTTCTGCTGTTATTGGTGCCATAGCCTTAGTGCTTTTGGTGATTGTGGCATTGGATGCTATGGGTGCCATTATCGATGGTGTTGGTGATATCAGTAATGAGTACACGTTTAATCAAGTGATGATCTATGTGGCTCTGACATTGCCTGCACGTATTTATGAGCATATCCCCATGGCTTGTCTGACAGGTTGTTTAATTGGTCTCGGGTCGTTGGCCAACAACTCTGAGTTGGTGGTGATGCGTTCTGCGGGTGTATCTGTGTTACATATTGTTGGGTTGGTGCTTCGACCTATCTTGGTACTGATAGTCGTGGGCGCATTATTTGGTGAATACATGGTTCCCTATACGGATCAGTATGCTGAGAGCCGACGAATGCTTTTGAAAAGTGGCAAAAGTGCGCAAGAATCGACCAGTGGTTTTTGGAACAAGGAAGGCCACGAGTTCATGCACTTCAATGCGGTGTATCCCGGTGGGGTGTTATTTGGTGTGACTCGATATCGTTTCGATGAAAACCATTTTCTACAGGAGTCCAGTTTTTCTAAACGAGCCACCTATCAAGGTGATCACTGGGTCGAAGAACATGGATCTACAACCCGCTTTCTGGGAGATCGTACGGAAGTTGGCACATTTATCCTTCGTGACTGGGAGACAGACTTGTCACCCGATTTACTCCGCCTTGTAGTGATGCCACCTGAATCGTTGGCCATGCGAAGTCTGTACAGCTACAGCAAGTACTTGAAGGAGCAGGGGCAGGATAACTCTCGTTACAAGTTGGTGTTCTGGGATAAAGCAATGCAGCCTTTAACCATTGTGAGTTTGGTGTTAATTGCTATCTCGTTTGTATTTGGTCCTCTTCGTCAGGTCACCATGGGGTATCGTATTTTTGCTGGTGTGGTGGTGGGACTGATGTTTCGCACCAGCCAGGACCTGCTCGGTCCTGCCAGCATGGTTTTCGGGTTCCCCCCCCTGCTGGCCGTCATCCTCCCAGCTATAGTTTGCTGTGTGATTGGTTTGGTGCTACTTCGTCGGGCTGCCTGATGGGCCAGGTTTTTACGCTTTACCCTGTTAGGATTTTTTGGGTAGCAGGACAACCTGAGTATTACTGAAGTTATCGTGAAGACAATGCCCATTTTTATCTATCAGGCACCAGAAGTAGCCAATACCTAGAGCCATCAGTGATAACGGTGCCAGCACCGAGCGAAGCCAGCATTCTTGCCAGCTAGGTGTTAATTGGTTACGTCCCTGTAATTGAATACGCCATGATTTCATGCCAAGTGTCTGACCGGTGCGACGCCAGCACCAAACGTAAAACAGGGCATAACAGAACCACAATCCTATAGCGATGATCAGTTGCACCATACTATGGGGTGCTTCCATGGTGTCCTCCCCAAATAGCAAGCGCAGCAATAACACGATGATGCCATAGGCAAAACTGATACCCATGAGTAGAAACATATCGTAGACCATAGCCATTAGGCGACGGAGTAGGCTTGCAGTGGGAAGTGGTTGTGTCGTTTCAATATTCAAAGGTAAAGCTCTCAGTGGGTTTTTTAGCTAAGTTGATCGTAAGCTCGAGGTTTTCTTCGATGAGCGTCGGGCTGGTCGGGGATTCTATCAAAAACTGAGCCAATTCAGAATTGGTAGGTTAGCTCAACTGTAAGCCCACGTGAATTGACATGTAGGTCATAGTCCATTTCGCTGGACATTGCGCCTTGGCCATCCAGGTTGGGGATATACTTACTTTTGAAGTTTTCATGGCGCTTGCGGTTCCAGTATTTCTTGAACCCTCGTTTAAAGAGAGTTTTGTAGGCCTTGCTACCAAGGATAAATTTCTTATTTTGATGACTTACAAGCCACTGGTAGTTGAGGGCTCTTTGGTTTGCATTAAGAGCCTGAGAGCGGAGAGCCTCAGCTCGCATAGATAGCTGACTATTATTCAGATTACTAACGTTTATATGCTGACGATTTTCGCCATGAGTCAAGGTGTTAGGTAAAAAAAACTCCTCTTGGGCGAGGGTTCCTACTGAAACTGAAACTAACAGAGCACCAACAACGACGGTGACAACAAACCCGGCGCTTATACAGTGAATGCTGTCATGCAGCCTTTCAACCATATCTGCCCTCCGTACAGGACTAGCTCTTACCTTTCAGTTTAGATTCAAGTGGTGTGTTTGCCACTTTAATGATGAATTTTGAGGGGCTTTGGGTCAAAATTTTACATGTAATGAGAGCGATGAGCCGGATTAGGGCGTATACCAAAGGTCAAATTCAAGGCAAAAAAAAGGCCACCTAACATAGGTAGCCCGTAACATCAGACCCCTGGGAAGCAGTCTGTGGCACTAGTTGCTCATAGTGAGCAAGGGGGTATAAACAAACAGTTAAGCAGCAGCGTCACTCTTTTTGGGTGCAGCTTTAAGAGCAGGTGCTTTTTTCTTGGGTGCAGGCTTCTCTTTAGTTTCTGTAGCAGTGGTTGTTTTAGATGCTGCTGAGAGTTTAGCTACTACATCAATAAGTTTTTCCAGCTTGGTGTTCAGCTCAGCTAATTTTTCGTCATTGCTGAACGAAGGCAGGGTAGGCATAGTCAGCTTGGAGGCTACTTTTTCACGAATTTCTTGAACTCGGGCACTAACATTCAGATTAAGGCCTTCCTCACGAATGTTTTTGCCTTGGGCTTTCAGTTTCTCGCCTTGATCTTTCAGTTTTTGACCTTGCTCTTTCAGCTTGTCACCCGTTTTATCCAGTACACCTTTGGCGTCGGCTTCAATTTTGGTGCCTTGGTCAACCAGATCATCAAAGAAGCGGCGAGTTTGGTCATTCATTTTATCGTAGCCGTCTTGCACGTTGTTGAGACCATGGCCGTATGCCCCAAGTCCTGCCAGCCAAATTTTGCGGGCCAGTTCTTCTGTCTTGTCAATAGCATTCTTCAAGTCAGCCATAGTAGTATCTCCTTGAGCGGTTTGGTTGGAGTGTTTATCTCCGAATATAGGCGCCACAGTAAGGAAATTTTTTAGAAAAGACATACTAATAACAGGGTTTTTTCAACAAATATGAAATTTTTTCTAATCATTCATTGGAATAGTTATGAAACGGCGTGATGTGATTTTAGAAGTAAGCCTCCGACTATTTAATGAAGAAGGGGAAGCCAGCCTCTCAGCGGTAGACATTTCAAATGAGCTGGATATTAGTCCTGGTAATCTTTATTACCACTTTAAGGGGAAAGAAGAGATTATTGCGGCCCTCTATGAGCAGTTTGAGGCAGGCATTATTCTGCTGTTGAAGGATACAAAGGAGGCTGGAGATACGTTAGAAGAACACTGGCTACACTTGTATGTGGTTTTGGAATATATCTATCACTACCGTTTCTTCTTTCGGAATATCACCGATTTATTACAAAAATATACGGTGATTGATAGCCGCTTTCATCGGCTGGTTGAGCAACAATATCAGTCAATCCATACTATGTTGAATAACTTGCTCGATGAAGGTGTGTTGGCTGGAGGGGATACAGAAATACGTATTGATGAGCTGGCTGACAATATGATGTTGATTTATACGCATTGGTTCGAGTTCCAAAATCTACGTAAGCGGCAGTTGGATCAGCACCAATTTATTCAGAGCGCCATACTTCAAATCATGACGCTTTTGGCTCCTTACATGGGAGATTTACAACGACAGTTTATGGAGGAGTGCAATGCGCTTTACCAGCGGGATAAACAAGGCTAGCATCGAAATCACAGGGTGTTATTTAGTCACCACCTTGATAATGATAACTATAAGGGGAGAGTAGATGAGCCATATAAAGATTCAGAGAAGTCATAGTATGGATAAGGCCCAATTACGGGCTATGACGGAGGAGTTGGGCCAGAAGTTAAAAGCCAAATTCGGTGGGGATTATCGCTTGGAAGGCGATCTTGTTCATTACAAATACAGTAGTGTTGATGCCAAGGTGAGTTTTGATGAGTCGACCGTTTATGTGGATGTAAAGCTGGGCTTGTTGATGATGGCATTGAAGGGAATGGTCGAATCAGAGGTAAATAAGTACTTGGACGGGCATGTTGTGTGACGTAATACAGGTTGGTAGGGGAGATGTTTTTGGAGTGCTTGTCAGAGGGGTTTTACAGCAGATCTAATAAAATCAGTAGAGCAAACCTGGTTGTCCTGTTATTAATTTAACGTATATGAACAAAAGCATCGTTGCAGGATGAAAAAATTGAACTAATGTACCGTAGATATGCCCTATTCACCGGTAATGCAAGTTGGACCACTGTAGTAATAAACGGAATAATGCAGATAGCAAGATACAGAAATTTTATCGTGGCGATACTGATGATGACTTTTATCGGTCAGGCGGTGGCATCCACAAATGTCTCTTGCCAAAGCCGGCCTTCTCAGCCTCAAGAGCAGATGATGGACTCTGCTATTATGGATCATTTCCAACACATAGGCTTAAACGCTTCATCTACAGATGGAGCTGCCGCCATTGAGTGCTGTCTTGATTGTGATTGTAGCTTAGGTGGGTGTGCTTCTGCTGTATTGCCTGCGCCCCAACCCGTGTTTGTTTCTAATCTGGCTTCGTTAACAAGCAGCTATAATGAGCGGACTGAAAACCCGTTAGCCTTTTCTCTCTTTCGTCCCCCAATATCCCGCTAGTATTAGGGTAGGCGCGCCTAGAATTTAGTGCTGCTTACCTAAAATGTAATAGCGGGAGTCTTCGCGCTCCCTATTCGTTGATCTACAAAGATTGAAATTCGCTCAGGGAGCGATCATGAAATTTATTATTAGACATATGAAATGGTTATGGGCGGTTTTCCTAATCTTGGGTGTAGTCGCTTGTTCGGAAAATACGGATGTGGCGAACACGGCAAATTCTTCAGAACAATTGTTGGGAAGGGTCACATTAGATGTTTATAAAAGTCGGACATGTGGTTGCTGTGAGCAGTGGATTGAACATGTTGAAACTTCGGGCTTTGAAGCCATAGTCCATCACCCGGTTAATTTGAATAAGTTAAAGGCTGATAAGAGAATTTCACTTCGCTACCAGTCTTGCCATACGGCAGTTTCTAACGATGGCTATGTGTTTGAAGGGCATATCCCTGCCCGCATCATTCAACAATTCCTTGCTGATACACCACAAAACGCCATTGGCTTGGCTGTACCTGGTATGCCGGCGGGGAGTCCTGGTATGGAAATGGGAAATCGACATGATGACTACGATGTATTGTTGCTTAAACAAGGCGGTAACGCTGAGATATATAGGCATATTACCTCCAAATTGTAGGGTGCTGAGCTAAAGAGTTAAGAAGATAAGTTATGAAAGATGCCAATTCATTGCTGACGCGACTAAATAAACCGTCATTATCACGCCGACGTTTTGTAACCGGTGTTGCGGCGGGTGGCGCATTGCTAGGCCTTGGAATCGTTCCAGGCTTGTCTTTTGGTTCGACAGCGTATAACAGCGGCCCACAAACCTTACGTGGTAAACAGTTTGATCTGAATATTGGCTATCAACGGGTTAACTTTACCGGTAAAGAGCGAATGGCTACCGCAGTGAATGGTTCTGTACCATCACCGATTTTACGCTGGCGTGAAGGTGACCGGCTGACCTTACGAGTGACAAACAACCTGGCCCATGACAGTTCTATCCATTGGCACGGGATTATCCTGCCGTCCAATATGGATGGTGTGCCAGGGTTGAGCTTTGACGGCATCAAACCCGGCGAAACCTATGAATACCAGTTTGATGTCAACCAAAGCGGTACCTTTTGGTATCACAGCCATTCCAGATTTCAGGAACAAACCGGCATGTACGGCGCCATTGTGATCGAACCAAAAGAACCTGATCCGGTGAGTTATGATCGCGATTACGTGGTGCAGTTTTCGGACTGGTCCGACGAACCGCCAGAAGATATCTATGCCAAATTAAAAAAAATGAGCGACTACTACAACTTCCGAGAGCGCACAGCCGGAGATTTGTGGCGGGACATCAAAGACAAAGGTGTGGCGCAAACTTGGAACGAGCGCAGTATGTGGAATCAGATGCGGATGAGTGACCGAGACCTTTCCGATGTCACCGGTTATACCTATACCTATTTGATAAACGGTGTCACACCTGAGGATGGCTGGCTTGCGTTGTTCAAGCGTGGTGAAAAAGTCCGCTTACGCTTTATCAACAGCGCGGCCATGACCATTTTTGATGTGCGTATTCCCGGCTTGAAGATGACCGTTGTCGCCTCTGATGGTCAAAATATTGAGCCTGTCACCGTCGACGAGTTCCGCATCGGTGTCGCAGAAACCTATGATGTCATTGTCGAACCGAGTGATGACAGTGCCTATACCATTTTTGCTCAAAGTATGGATCGAACGGGTTATGCACGAGGTACATTAACACCGGACGCCAGTTGGACTGCTGCAGTACCTGACATGGATCCAGCTCCGATGTTGGGGCACCGCGAGATGGGCATGGGAATGGATCATGACATGCACGGAATGCCGGGCATGGACCACAGCAAAATGCCAGGTATGGACCACAGCAAAATGCCAGGTATGGATCACAGTAAAATGCCGGGCATGGACCACAGCAAAATGTCAGGCATGGATCATAGTCAGCATGTTGGCAAGACTAAAAAAATGGATAAAGCTGGCTATGGTAGCACCAGCCAAATAACCCATGTAAAAAGTGAATTTGGCCCCCATGTGGATATGCGTTCGGAGAACCCACAAAGTGGTCTGAGTGACCCCGGTATTGGCCTGCGTGACCATCAGCGCTTGTATGGTCGACGGGTGCTGACCTATGCAGACATCTGCAACCTCTACCCCACCATCGATCAGCGTGAACCCAGTCGAGAAATTGAGCTGCACCTCACCGGCAATATGAGCCGTTATATGTGGTCGATTAACGGTATTAAATTTGCCGACGCGGATCCGCTGCAACTGAAATACGGAGAGCGGGTTCGTATTACCCTGATCAATGACACTATGATGACACATCCCATTCATCTTCACGGCATGTGGAGTGAATTGGAAACGGGAGATCCCAAATACATAGCGCGTAAGCACACGGTGCTCGTACAGCCCGGTTCTAAAATCAGTTATTTGGTCACAGCCAATGCGATGGGACGATGGGCTTACCACTGCCATTTGCTCTATCACATGCCGGGTATGTTCCGGGAAGTCAGGGTTAGTTAGGGGGGGCGAAAGCATGAAAATACGAATGCACAAAAAAGCCTTTTCATTATCGACAGTATTACTGACAGGATTAGTGTCAATGTTATTGGTAGCCTCGAACTCTGCTGTTGCCGGAGCCGAAGATGATCCGTTGCTGGCATCAGTACTGGTCGATCAACTCGAAATACGAGATGACGAGGATAAAAATCCTTTGGTTTTGGAGGGGCAAGGGTGGATTGGCAGAGACTTGCAAAAACTCTGGATAAAAACGGATATAGAACGTGTTGATGGCAAAACGGAAGAGGCAGAATTACAGGTCTTGTATAGCCAGGCCGTTGCGACTTACTGGGATTTTCAGCTTGGCCTGCGCCAAGATTTTAAACCTACGCCTGACCGAAGTTGGGCGGTGATTGGCTTTCAAGGACTCGCGCCTTACTTTTTTGAAGTCGATACGGCATTGTTTATTGGCGAAAGCGGTCGCACCGCACTGCGGCTCGAAGCTGAATATGAGTTATTGCTTACCCAGCGACTGATTCTTACGCCCGATATTGAAATCAATTTCTACGGTCACAATGATGAAGATGTCGGTATTGGCTCGGGCCTGTCTGGTGTTCAGGCCGGTCTTCGACTTCGCTATGAAATTCGGCGTGAGTTTGCGCCTTATATCGGAGTGAATTGGTCGAAAAAATTTGGTAATACTGCTGATTTTTCCCGGCTGGAAGGCGCCGATGTGAGTGAAACACAGCTGGTGTTAGGGGTTCGATTCTGGTTTTAAGACCCGCTTAGGACGTGAACCATTAGTGGAAACATAAAACATTAAGAGAGAACAATTATCAATTTTTCAAATAGATCTATGAACGGAGATCAACATATGTCTACCAAATCAATTTTTATTTCAATGCTGTTAACTGGAGCTGTTGCAGGCGCTGCTTTTGCAGGGGGCCCCGAAGGGCATGATCATGGCAGACAAGCCGAGGATAACCATAAAATGGAAGACATGGATCACAAGGTGGAGGGTATGGACCACAGTACGATGCCGGGTAGGGATCATAATGATGGTCATCAACATGATAATGAAGGAAGCTCTGTTGGAGAACCCGCTTTGGCTGTACAAGCAACACAAACTATCCACGTAACCACCATGGATACCATGCGATATAAATTTTCACCGCAGCCAGAGCTAAAAGCGGGCGATATCGTGAAGTTTGTCATCACTAATCAAGGGAAAATCCCTCATGAATTTTCCATTGGGGATGACAGCGAACAGAAAGCGCACCGGGAAATGATGCGAAAAATGCCCAATATGGTCCATGAAGATGGCAATACGGTTACCATCAAGCCGGGTGAGACCAAGGAGTTAACCTGGAAATTCAAGAGCGGTAGTGACGTGTTTTTTGCCTGCAATATACCCGGGCACTTTGAAGCGGGGATGTTTGTAAAGACAAGGGTCAGTGCTCTAGATCACCACTGATAAGCATTAATCGATAGGTTTGAGAAAACATAAAGCTGAGCTACGAGAGCTATTCATGAGCCATATAATGTTTCTTATCATAGGCCTAACTTTTTTCATCCGTAGTTTGGGTGTAAGGCGAGGGGGTAACACTGGACAGTACAGGGTGCCAATAGCCTAAGGGCCATTGGTACTTCCTGCGAAAGCGCTGTCGCTTCACTCAAGCGCCCGAATTGCTTCTGCGGTCTCAATTTGTCGAACCGGAATACCGCTTCTCACTGACCACTAACACACAAACAAAAAACCCCGCCTATAAGGCAGGGTTTACTGTTTGGTACCAGAGGCCGGACTCGAACCGGCACGCTTTTAAGGGCGGGGGATTTTGAATCCCCTGTGTATACCAATTTCACCACTCTGGCACAGGAGCGCGATTATAGCAGTGGTCTTTGCATAATCAAGAGATCAGTTTGGATAGTGTCATTGCTTAAGGCTAATTGCTCAGGACTGGCTCTGTTTGTCCATTTCAATTACCCTTGCGGCCTTTTCATATAATAGCCAGTGATCTATAGCCCACCATGCGCCGAGAACAGTTTTATTACCACATTCCCGATGAGTTGATAGCACGTCAGCCAACGGCCGATCGGTGCGGGAGCAGAATGCTGGTGCTTGATGGGCAGAAGGGCGATGTCGCACATCGAATGTTTCCTGATATCTGTTCACTGATTCAGCCCGGTGATCTTATGGTGTTTAACAATACGCGAGTTATACCTGCGCGATTGTTTGGCCAAAAAGAGACGGGTGGTAAAGTTGAGATGCTGGTCGAACGATTGCTGGATGATCACAGAGTGCTGGCGCACCTTCGGTCCAGTAAATCACCCAAACAAGGTGCCAAGTTAATTTTTGAGGGTGGGGCGCAGGCTGAAGTTGAGGGCCGAGAGGGTGACTTGTTCAGGTTGTGCTTTGCCGGTGAGCAGTCCGTGCTGGAGCTGCTTGAAACCCATGGACACATGCCGTTGCCACCCTATATAGACCGGGCCGACAACACCGCTGATCGTGAACGATACCAGACAGTCTATGCTGAAAAACCGGGTGCGGTCGCTGCGCCAACAGCGGGCTTACACTTTGACGAGCCATTACTGAATAAGCTCAGGCAGTCTGGTGTGGATATGGCTTATGTGACGCTTCATGTGGGCGCTGGGACATTCCAGCCGGTGCGTGCTGATAATATTCGTGATCATGTGATGCACTCTGAAGTGATTGATGTTCCTGCTTCTGTTTGTGAGAAAATTGTTGAGACACGTAAACGCGGCGGGCGAGTGATCGCGGTGGGTACAACCAGTGTGCGCTGTTTGGAAAGCGCAGCGGCAGACGGTGACATCAAGCCAATTAATGACGATACGGATATTTTTATCTATCCCGGTTATAAATTTAATGTGGTAGATGCGCTGGTGACCAATTTTCATCTGCCTGAATCCACGCTGCTGATGTTGGTGAGTGCTTTTTCGGGTTACTCCCGGATCATGGCGGCCTATCGTGAGGCGGTAGAGCAGCGTTACCGGTTTTTCAGTTATGGTGATGCGATGTTTTTGACACGCAACCCTAATGCTGCCGAGGACATACCTAATATGGAACAGCCAAACATGGAACTGCCAAACAAGGAACAGCCCCAATGAGCCGTGAATGTTTTATGTCCTTTGAGCTGGACACCTCCGATGGCCAAGCGCGCAGAGGACGTTTACAGTTCCCCCGTGGCACCGTAGAAACCCCTGCATTTATGCCAGTGGGAACCTGCGGTACCGTAAAGGGTATGTTGCCGAGGGATATTGAAGAGATCGGTGCTCAAATCATTCTCGGTAATACCTTTCACCTTATGCTGCGGCCCGGCACACAGGTGGTGATGGAGCACAGCCCTGAGCGGGGTAAAAACAGCCCTGAGCCAGGTAAAAAAGGCACTCTTCATGACTTCATGCAGTGGCAAGGG
>DRHD01000393.1 GCA_011049795.1 Porticoccus sp. | reverse complement strand
TACCGCGACCGATGGTGATACAGGTAGTGATGCAACGCCTACTGTTGATCTTGCGATCACCGCATTTGATGTCGATGTGGACGGTAACATTACCGGTGGCGGTACATTAACGTACTCCGGTGGTGACCCAACCCTAGCGTTGACCTCACTGGTTGTGACCGTGAACGGTGTTGCGGTGGCTGCGACGGACAATCTAGATGGCACCTGGAGTATTGATGCCGCTCAAACCACCACTTACAACGCAGGTACGACGTATAACATTGCTGCGGATGCGGTAGTTACCGACAATGATGGTGACACAGCGACTGACAGTGCGTCACGCTCAGATGATACGCCGTTCTTTAACTTGGTAAATGACGGCGCTGATCTTGATTCAATAGTCACGATTTCTGCATTAAATCCTGATACTGATACAACCTATATCAAACAATTTGCTGATTGGGATTATGGTGCTGACGGTTTTGGTAGTGTTAATTTAACGCTTCCAGCAAATGTTGTGGTAGATACTCAGACAGAGTCTCAGATCGTATTGAACTTGTTTGAAGGAGCTGATCTCGTTGGCGTTCTAACACTGAATGCTGATGGAACGGATTCTCTGGAAGTTATTTCCAGAGAAGGCGATGTTGTCTTTATTCCTATTGCTGCTACTAGCGCGACGGCAGGGGGCCCAGCGGGTTCTTTACTTGTAGACTTAGATAATGCAGTTGCGGACTTTAATATTATCGTTTCTGGTAGTGATGGTGATGGTAATCTGGCTGAATTTGGTGGCGGCGGCGGCGCTTCAGATGACGATTTGGTGAACACTAGTGCCAATGGTTGGGCAGTTAAAGGAAGCCAAGGTCAAACGAATCAACTAGATGAGTCGATATTATTCTCTTTTGTGAGTGATATTGATGACACTACACCATCTGCGATTGGTGACTTTAAGTTCATGACTGAAGGTTATACCGGTGGTATATCAGATGCGGATATCATTGTAAAAGTGTATACAGCGGCTGATTTGTTATCTTGGGATGAAATAACGATTAATGTTACATCTGGTCAAGTTATTCAAATCAGTGAGCAAGATTGGTCTGCTGTTACACCTGATGGAAACTACGTAAAAGGTGATGATATCTACGGCGTTGAAGTTGTTAGTGCAGAGGCTGATGGCTCGTTCCGTTTGAATGGTATTGAGGTTGGTGCAGATGAAGATATCCTGCCAGCGGATCTATCTTTTCAAAACATTGGTATAGAGATTGTTGATGCTGACGGCGATACTGATTCTCAGAGCTTTAGTATCGTCATAGATGGTGATTCAGGAGATGCGATAACTGTTGAAGCTGTCGTAGGCACCTCAGGTAATGACGTGCTGGTTGGTAGTGATGCTGTTGCTGACGTTCTAATAGGTGGTACTGGCTCAGACATTCTAACAGGTGGTACTGGTGCAGACATATTCCAATGGAACTTAGGCGATGAAGGTGTCGATACGGTCACTGACTTCAACCGGTCAGATGGTGGTGCTTACAATGCAACTGAGGGTGATGTTCTTAACCTGTCTGATTTGCTGGTGGGCGAGGACACCTCTGATTTGATTGATTTGGCTAACTACATTAGTGTTTCGGCTGCTGGTGGTGACACTACCCTTAGTATTGATGTTGATGGCTCTAATGACTTTGGAACCCCAGACCAAGAGATTGTTTTAACCGGTGTTACTGGTGTTAATCTTGCAGATCTGGTCGCTGACGGCACTCTAGTTGCCGACTCAACGGTCTAAATATAAGCCCGAAAAAACCCCGGCTTTTGCCGGGGTTTTTTTTGCCTATTTTTTTGTCGATATGGTTCTCATAATAATTCCCGCCGCATCCTGTTTGTTAAATCCCGCCATAAGTTTAACTGACTAGGTTTACCTGCTTTTAATTGCTTAGTTCGCGTTTTGTTTAACCAAAGATTATCGGCATTAAAGCTATACACGGGCCGTAGATCACGTCGTTGACTGGCGGGTTTTATCTGTTTATTAAGATTATCGAGAATCAGTGGTTCGGCACTCGGTGTGGCGTAGTAGGCCAACACCATATGTGCTTGGTTGAGCGTTGTGGCCTTGACATAGGTTATACGCAATTTAGCGGTATCCAGCCCCATATCTTTTAAGGTGAAATATTTGGCAATGGAGAAGTCTTCACAGTCGCCAGCATCATTAGCTAGAAACTCCAGGGGGGTTGCCCAATAATCGTTCTTATTCCACTGCTGGGCATCACTGACGAAACGAGCACCATTAAAAAAATTGTTGACGATAGTAAGCTTTTTTCGATCGTCGCTGTTCTGATATTGGTGAATTAAACCTTCCCAGTGGCGAACACGAGTTTCGGCAGTAGGACCATATTGATGACGAATTTTTGAGAGTAGTTTTTCACTGACCCCCTGATGTTGAGCAATGGCTGCTGAGAATAGGCCAATGATGGCAATAGGGAGCCAGACAATGCTGATTTTAAATGTTGGCCTCCCCGTTGACTTCATTTAAAAAACCCTATTTTTACGACGTTTTTCACGAGTATTTAGCGTTGTTTGATCTTACCATAGACCCCATAGTAGGTAGCTATTCGGTAATGTCTACCAATGTGATGTAGCTCTCAATTGGCAAGTGATCTTGATTGCATTAGACTCGTCGATAATGAATAAAAAAGGAAGGGCCGCGTGACACTGTTTCGTCAGTTGATTATTGCCGTAGTGATCTTGTTTGCCTGTCTTTATGCAGGTAATACCGTGTTCACCCTCCATAACAATCGCCTGTTGGTCGAAGATCAAATGGAAGTGCATGCGCAGGATACGGCTACGGCTCTTGCGCTATCAATGACACAGGCCGCGCAGGATGAAGATATTGCGACAATGGACACCATGTTCAATGCAGTATCCGATAGCGGTTATTACCAACGTATTTACTTTACTGATCTTGAACAGAATATTGTGATTGACCGAAAGTTTCCTGTATCCATAGAAACAGTTCCCGACTGGTTTGTTTCGATGATGCCTTTACCTTCACCAGAGGGAAAAGCTGAAGTATCTTCAGGTTGGTCTCAAATGGGTGTGCTAACTGTCGTCAGCCACCCGGGGCAGGCGTATTCAAAGCTCTGGCAAGTAACGACGACTCAGCTTGGTTGGTTTGCGGGTATTACTTTACTGGTTTGTCTGCTGGCTTATCTCGCACTCAAGTGGTTGCTTGAACCGTTAAGGCAAGTAGAAAGACAAGCTAACGATATCTATGAAAAACGCTTTGTTATACAAGAGAATATTCCCAAAACCCGTGAACTGAAAAGTGTGGTCTTGGCGATGAATCGAATGGCTCAGCATCTCAAAGAAATCTTTGACGAACAGCTGGCGACAATCGGGCAGTTACAGAAGCAATCATTTCGTGATCCCGTTACGGGGCTTTCTAATCGCAGCGACTTTGATAATCGCTTTAATAGTTTTGTTGATGATAAAGAAGCCGGGATTCATGCGGGTGGATTGCTGATTGTCACCGTCAGTGATATTGCCAGGGTTAATGATTATGCCGGTCGTGCAGAGGGAAATACTTTACTCAAAACCATTGGCGAGTCTCTTCATACAGCTGTTTTGGCTAATCCTCATGCGTTGGTAGCTAGAAGGCAAGGGCAAGAGTTTACTGTGTTTCTTCCCGATGTGACGGCTCAGGAGGGTGAAGACATGGCCGGAGCTATATTTCATGCTGCACAGGGCATTAATTGGCTTCACCAGGACAAGTGTCCACTCTACTTTCATATGGGTTATACCTATAAAACGGAGGTTTCCAGTGGTTCAGAGATGTTGGCTGAAGCGGACATTGCATTACGCCAGGCTAAGCTGGAAGAGACCAACAACCAGTGGGTAAAATTTTCGGATATACAGGGCGAAGAGATGCCCGTTCTCGGGCGTACGTTGCAGGATTGGCAGGTATTTTTAGAGAAATCTATCAAACATCACTTGGCAACTTTGTATTATCAGCCGGTCATGCAGATCCCCAATAAAACCGTTGTAGCTAATAAGGTGTTTGTACGGTTTATTGATGGTGAAGAGCTGTTAACCGCCGCTGTAGTTCTTCCTGTTGCCGAGCGGTTGGGTTTAATGCCACAACTTGACCAGTTAATTCTGGAGTCCTTGGCCTCAACCAATCGCGAACAGGTTTTCACCACTAAACTTTGCGTCAATTTGTCTAAGATTTCCGTGCAAACTAAAAGCTTTATGGCATGGCTCGAATCCTTTCTGGTTTCACAGCGAGAGTTGGCCAGTAAGCTTATATTTGAGGTGTCTGAATTTGGTGAAAAAGTCGACGAACAGTCTACTAGACAGCTCGTTGATCTCACTCAAAAATGTAGCGCATCACTTGCCATAGAGGGCTTTGGCCTGAAATCATCCGCCTTTGGCTACCTGAGTAGCTTACCGCTTCACCATTTAAAGGTTCACCGTAGCTTCCTCCGTGAACTCGACCAAAACCCTGATAACCAGTTCTATATACGATCGTTGGTTCAACTGGCTCATAGTCGTGATGTTCAATTGTGGTTGGAGGGTGTTGAGAGCGAGTTGGAATGGAAACAATTAGCCGAACTGGGTGTTGATGCCGCTCAGGGTTATTTCCTTGGGAAGCTCCAGCCTAAACCTGTTGAATAGTGTTGATCCGCGTATAATAACTGCCATTATTTGATGATATAACCATCTAACTCTCTCAGCTTGGCGGAATTAATTATCCATGTCAGTTCGAACTCGTATTGCTCCTTCACCCACCGGTGACCCCCATGTAGGCACAGCCTACATTGCGTTGTTTAATCTTTGTTTCGCCCGTAGTTTGGGTGGTGAATTCATTCTTCGCATTGAAGATACTGACCAGACTCGCAGTACGAGTGAGTCGGAACAAATGATTTTTGATTCACTGCGCTGGCTTGGACTCGATTGGTCAGAAGGGCCCGATGTAGGTGGTAAGTTCGGCCCTTATCGACAAAGTGAACGAATGGATATTTACCACCAGCATGTGATGGAGCTGGTGGATAAAGGCCATGCGTTCTATTGCTTTGCCACGCCAAAGGAATTGGACGATATGCGCAAGGAGCAAATGGCTCGCGGTGAAACCCCCAAATACGATGGACGTAGCTTGGGCCTTTCCCCTGCTGATGTGCAGGAACGACTCGCCGATGGTGTACCTTATGTTATCCGGATGAAAATACCGGAAGAGGGCAGCTGTAAATTTAATGACATGCTGCGGGGTGAAATAGAGATACCCTGGGCTCAAATTGATATGCAGGTGCTTCTGAAAGCCGATGGTATGCCGACTTATCATCTGGCCAATGTGGTCGATGACCATTTGATGGAAATTACCCATGTGATTCGCGGTGAAGAATGGATCAATTCTGCACCAAAGCACCAACTACTCTATGAGTATTTTGGCTGGGATATGCCCCAGCTGTGTCATATGCCGCTGTTAAGAAACACGGATAAGAGCAAGCTTAGCAAACGTAAAAACCCTACCAGTATTAATTATTATCGTGAAATGGGTTACCTCCCGGAAGCGGTGATCAATTATCTGGGACGGATGGGGTGGTCAATGCCCAATGAGGCTGAAAAGTTTACCCTTCAAGAAATGCTGGATAATTTTGATATTAACAATGTGCACTTGGGTGGGCCGGTTTTTGATACAGAAAAGCTCGACTGGCTTAATGGCTGCTGGATTCGTGAAGACTTGGATGACAGTGAGTTTGCAAGCCGCGTAGCTGATTGGGCCATTAACCGCGACAATTTGTCTCGAATGATTCCGCTGATTAAAGAACGCGTTGAAAAGTTCTCTGATATCGCGCCATTACTTGGTTTTATGCTCTCAGGCATGCCCACCCTGAGTGAGGCCAGTTTTGAGCATAAGAAGCTGGAGAATGACATGATCCGCAGAGTGCTCCAATACAGTGCCTGGAGACTTGATGGGTTACGCCACTGGACCCGTGATGGTCTGTACAATGAATTGAATCAAATCGCGTTGGCTGTGGACCTAAAACTCAAAGATTTCCTGTTCCCGCTATTTGTCGCGGTTACAGGCGGTCCTTCGGGTCCACCGCTATTTGATGCCATGGCTATTCTTGGCCCTGATCTAGTGAGGGCCCGTATCAGACATGCTCTAGAAGCCGCTGGAGGGGTCTCTAAAAAACAACTTAAAAAATGGGATAAAGAGTACCAGCAAATCTGTGCTAACAGAGTAAAACATCCCGAAGAACAGGCTTGACTCTCTTAGGGCCTGTGCCTAAAATGCGCAGCTTCTTTTGGGGCCTTAGCTTTTATGCCCTTTGGGTGCAGCGGGTTACAGCTGAGTTCATAAAGAGAAATAAAACCTGTTTAAGGTTTTACCAGCAACAGATTTTGGGGCCTTAGCTCAGCTGGGAGAGCGCAACACTGGCAGTGTTGAGGTCAGCGGTTCGATCCCGCTAGGCTCCACCATATCATGCAGTAACTAAAACCCTCGTGGGTCAAAAACCACGGGGGTTTTTGCTTTCAGGCCCCGACAATTTTCTCCAATTCTCCTGCCACTTGTTTTAGTGTTGAGCTCTCAGCGTGACAAATTTTCAATTTATGATGGTTCGGATCGATACGAGGGCCAAAAAATAAAACAAAACTTTACACCTCTTATATCGGCTTTATTGATAGGGGAAGCTCTTTTTAGGGACTTTGGTACTACACTAAAAATTAAGGCTATTTGTTTCGGTATAAAAGGATCGTGGGGATATGCTAAAAAAAATTGCAACGAGTGTATTGGTAGGTTCAATTTCATTAGGCACTATGGCAAGTGAAGAACTTGCTGGGGGCCATGGAACTGAGCACCATGAAGCGCATGCGTCCAGTAACCCTCCTGCGGGCCATGAATCTGATGAGCACCATGAGGCGCTTGCGTCTAAAGCGACTAACCCAATTGGTGATTTAATTCAGGTACAAGTTCAAAGTCAATATAGTGGTCACGTTTATGGAATGGATGGCCATACGAATGCTGGGATCATTCAGCCTGTAATACCTGTGGACCTCCCTTTTAAGTCTGTCCCTAAAATGATTACAAGAACAACAGTCCCCTATATCAGATCACCTGATTTGCCAGGTGTTGGTTCGCAGAGTGGTCTTGGTGATACCGTTTTCCTCGCCTTTGCTTTGCCTGAGACTGGCCGTAAAGGTGAGATGTTTGGTATTGGGCCCGCCCTAAGCCTCCCTACAGCCACAGAGGATGAGCTTGGTAGTGAGCAGTGGTCTGCAGGTCCTGCAATGGTTTATATTAATTTAAAAACCAAAGGGCAAATGTCTGGTGTTATGTTCTATGGTCTTTGGAATTTTGCTGGGGATGATGACCGAGAGAATGTCGCTCAGCTTAATATTCAACCTATTTTCAATAAGTTCTTAGAGGACGGGTGGTATGTTGGCTTACAGGATGTTCCATGGACATATAATGATGTGACTGATAAATGGACTTTACCCATTGGTCCTAGAGTCGGCAAGGTCGTTCATTTTGGAAGTCAGGCTGTCAATATTTTTGGTGGGGCGTACTACAATCCGGTAGATGATAACGTTGGTGCCGCTGAGTGGACGGCTAAAATAAGCTTTAGTTTTTTGTTCCCCAAGTAGTATTGGGGCCTGAAACATAAGAAGTGGTGTGGTTGTTGATCTACTGTAGGAGAAATTATTCTGGCTAGCATCTCTAATAGTGCTCTTTCTGCCTCTACCAGCGAGTCATACCCGTCGTCAACCGACTCATTAAGTATTAATCGCTCAACTTTTCTTAGTTTTATTCCTCGATATTCGACAACCGAAATATAAAAAGTAGCGTTGAGGGCGGCCTGTTATTGTGAGCAAAAATATTAACCTTATCCCTTCTTTGTCCTTAAAGGCTAAGCATGCCATCAAGGTTAGCTTGGCTATGGTGCTTAGCTATTACGTGGCCATGCGGTTTTCTTGGCTAAGTCCAAGTTGGGTGGCGATTTCAGTCGCGGTAATTTCTTTGGGTGACATAGGGCAGTCCTTGGGTAAAGGGGTGTTGCGTGCCAAAGGGACGTTTTTGGCGCTTTTGGCGGGTTTGTTTTTTATCGCATTATTTCCCCAAGATCGATGGTTGATGTTGCTGTCGTTATCAATATTTCTGTTCTTTGTAGCCTATAAAATGACGGGTAAACAGGGGCAGTACACATGGTTTGTTACCGGCTTTGTAACCTTGATGATTGTCACGGCTCCCGTTCAATCACCGGCAGATTCTTTTGAATTTGCTGCCTATCGAGCGTTAGAGACTCTGGCAGGTATTGGCATATGGACATTGATCTCAGTGTTTCTGTGGCCGCGGTCCAATATTGATAACTTACAGAAGAACGGCCGAAGATTGGTTGGCGCACAGCAGCAACTTCTGGATATATATCGCTCAAAATTAAATGATCAAGAAACGGCCGTTAATTTTCATACCGCTCATGAAGAGGCGATAAAAACCCTAGCGCAGTTTGGGCAGTCTGTCGAAGCGGCGAATTTCGAAAGTCTTGGGGTAAGGCGTCAATTCCCCTATTGGCAGCGACGTAGAGAGTTATCTCAGGCTTATATTACAATACTCGCGCGTCTTGACGCTGGTTTGCCCGATCTTCATGGAATTAATATTTCTCTAATAATGCCCACTTTGGAACCATTGTTTACAGAGCTGGACCGTTTGTTCACGGAAGAACTAATAGCGTCAGAGGAAGGCGTGTCGGTCTACCCATTACAACCAGTAGTTTTAAATCTAAATAAAGAATTGATAGGCGACCTAGATCATTTCCAGAGAGCCGCTATAGAGGTTCTATTTAATGATCTTCATCGTTGTACAGATTTTATAAAAGGAGCATTGCGCCCAGTTGATGGTATGGGGGCAACGCCGATGACTATGCCACATCGAGCTCCGAAGTCTGTTTTATCTCTTGATCCTGATCGAGTTCATTCAGCGTTATTCGTTGTTGCTTCTTTATGGGTGGGGATGCTGCTATGGATATATTTAGACCCTCCCGGCCATATTGCATGGATGCAGTTGTTACCTACAGTCGCCTTAATTTCATCATCGCCGCAAAATCATAGTGCTGAACATTACTAATACCCAACATATTAATCATAGCAAGGTAAGCAATAACGACAGCCGTACCCGGTAGGAAATAAGCACTCATGAAAGATAACAAGAAGATCAGTACCCCCAACTCCC
>DRHD01000392.1 GCA_011049795.1 Porticoccus sp. | reverse complement strand
GCATCAGAGTGACCACCAATTAAAATAGGCACGGGTTGAGTTGGCACAGGACACATTTTCATTTCAGGTATCTCAAAAATTTCACCTTTGTAACCAAAATAATCCGGACTCATCAGGCCACGGATAATTTCTACCATTTCAGTCATACGTTTGCCGCGTTTAGCCCAAGGGATTTGACAAATATCAAAGTCCTCCTCCCAGGGGCTGATACCCACACCAAACTTAAAACGGTTGTTACTGATCACCGCTAAACTGGATAGCTGCTTGGCGACAATCGCTGGCTGGCGAATCGCCAATTTCAATACGGAGGTCGTAAACGTTAGTTTTTCAGTGACGGCAGCTAAATGCGCTGACAAAATCAATGGCTCAATAAAGGGCACTGACTCCAAAAAATCACGACTTCCATCCGCGTTATAGGGATATTGCGATGTTGCCTCTTTGGGATAGCAGATGCTATCAGGCATAGTGACCCCATGAAAACCACGCTCCTCCGCCGCCACACTCAGTGGCACATATTGATCGGCAGCACACATGCTATGGTGATAATTAAATTTCATTGCAATCTCCGGCAGTATTAATGAGGTTTGGGCAGGGTGTTGAATTAAGCGGCACAGTATAAGTAGAAGCTGGTGAGCTTTCAGCTCAAACCATGGAAAGTTGGGAGTCAGTATAATTTACTAGGCTATACCCTCATAGCAAACTAGCGCAATTAAGAAATGGTCACTAAAACCTTGGCGGCTTTATCCACCTGTTTCGCCATAGCCAGAGCCTGATCAAAATCAGCAAAATCAAACTGATGGCTCACTATCGGTGTCACATCCACCTTGCCAGACAACAACATCTCAATCACCGCATCGAACTCGTATGGGTAGGCCATCGCACCTTTAATCACCAATTCCTTAGCCATCACATAAAAAAATGGCAGCTGGATTTCGTCTTTGTGCATCGCCACCGCTATCAGGCGGGCAGCAAATTTGGCCTGCTCGAAAATAGCGCGTATCACTGGCGCAGCCCCGGCGGCATCAAAATAAACGTCGGTACCCGCTGCTGGCATGCCATGTACCGTTTCACGTCCATGATGCTTTCGAATAAAAGCCCAGCTATCGCCCTCAGCAACGTTGAATACGGACTCCGCACCCAATTGCATGGCAATATCCAAGCGCTTCTGCGAGTAATCAATCACCAGAATACTTGTCACGCCGATATACCGAAGGCACACGACAATACCCAAGCCAATCGGCCCAGCGCCAAACACCACGACCTTCTCGCCCGCCTGGGCATCACTCTGGTTAACCGCATGCATGGCCACGCCCAAAGGCTCCACCAAGGCCCCGTGCAAATCACTCAAATGATCAGGAATCGGATAGAGACAGCGATCTTTACTCGCATTACGCACCAATAACTGCTGAGTAAAGCCTCCTTCACCGCCACCATTGCCAATACTGTTATCGGCAGCCATGGGATTTACCACCACCCGCTGCCCAACACTAATACCGTCAACCGCATCCCCCACCACCGTTACCACACCGGATAACTCATGGCCTAAAGGCATAGGCTCACCGTTAGGTCCGGGCAAACCGCCCATAGCGATATACGCCAAATCACTGCCACAAATTCCGCAGGCAGCCACGTCAACAATTACATCATCAGCACCTGCAACAGGGCTTTGTACATCACTCTTGCGGACATCATCGGGACCATGAACATAAACTTGCTGCATAAACACCACTCCGCCAACCCTTGCCACCCTCAAGATAGCAGCGGTCGATCACACCGCGCTAAACAAGCCACGTGGTTAAATTTAAAAAATCTTTAGGTCATTATTGGTAGCAGATTAAATACTGGCACAAGCCGTAACGTCAACTTAACAGACGTTAATAATGCACTAAGGCTCGTCTGTCCTACCCGGCCAACACTGCCCTCACCAAACCGTTACTTTTTACGCTTGATGGGTATTAAACCTATTAAGGCAATGAGTATTTTATTCCGAAGGTACTTCATCTATCCGGGTCTTATTATTTGGCAGGCACATTATAGGTGCGAACTATTGTTGTAGTGCGGACTGGGGGAGGTTCAATGCGCCACCTTTAACTTTTTAACTTAATTATTTAAGCTGTCCGTTTTATATTGTCGGCTACTTCCCGGAAGGTTCAAAGGCTCCTGTCAATTCACTTCCATCATTTTTAGCCATTCTTTTTCCATCATAATCTCAGTCGTTGATTCCACCCGGTCAATAAAGACAATGCCATTTAAATGATCCAGTTCATGTTGGAAAACACGGGCGAGAAAACCCTCATACTGTATTTCAACAGGATCATTGTCGCGATTGTTATAGTGGACCCGAATAGCATCATGCCGGGGAACCAAGCCTCGAATACCCGGGAGCGACAAACAGCCTTCCCAGCCTTTCTCCATCGTATCTGAGGCCCAGATTATGTTCGGGTTAATCACGGCCGTCGGCTCCATCTCGGGTGCATCCGGGTAACGGCTGTTGGGTTTTGAACACATAATAAATAACCGTTTAGATTGATACACTTGCGGTGCCGCGATTCCCACACCTTTAGCCTCGGCCACCGTTAGCAGCATATCTTCTATCAATGCCTGTGACTCCGTCGATAGAATATCTTTCACCTCAAGTGCTACTTGACGGATTACCTTACTGCCAAGCTGAGCAATTTCACGTTGCTGGGCCATACCCTACTCCTATTCTCAGTTCACTACCCGATAAGCCCATCATACTCTGGCAAACCGTTGATTGAAGAATACAAACAGAAAATAACTTCCGATTAAAATAACAAAGAAAATCACGGCTATTTCACTATAATAAATTATCATGGCAAGCAGTGAAATAATCGCGATAACAAGTGCCACAGCAGGAAACAGCGGGTAAAAAGGCACTTCAAAAGGTCGGTCTAAATCCGCCTCTTTTTGTCGCAAAGCAAATAACGCCACCATGGAAATAATATACAAACACAGCGCACCGAAGCAGGCCATGGTGATAATTTCGCCAGTTTTACCGGTAAGCAATGCCACAATCCCAATCGAACTATTAAAAATCAAAGCGTTGACGGGTGTATGAAATTTTGTATTGACCCTGGCTAAGTTAGCGGGCGCATTACCGCCCTTTGCAAACTGGTAGGTCGAACGACCGGCAGCTAACATAATGCCATGGAAAGAGGCCGCCAGTCCGATCAAACCAATACTCACCACCAAGTGGTACAACAGATGGTCTTCTTCCATAATCTTGGCTAAGGCCAAAGGGAGTGGCGAATCAGACGCTTCAGCACTACCCGGGGCATATACAACCGCCTCCCAACCAGCTACCCCCACCGCCGATGCAAAGGTTAAAAAGCAGAGTAAAACCAGAGTTCCAATAGCAGACCCAAAACCGATTAAAATATTTCTTTGTGGATTAATAGCTTCTTCAGCTACATTGGCCAGCCCTTCAATCGCCAGAAAAAACCAGATGGCAAAGGGAATCGCAGCAAACGCACCGGCATATCCATTCGGCAGAGGGTTTATGTGTAAATTAGATATTTCAAAATGAGGGAGACTGATGCCAGCAAAAAGCAATAACTCAACAACTGCCAAAATGGTTAGCACCAACTCAATCCATGCGGCAAAACTTACCCCGATAACATTGACCAGAGTAAAGAGTAGATACACAGCAATCGCCAATACTATCGTGTCGATTTCTGCAAAGAAAATACCGAGGTAAGCCCCAATCGCTGCGGCAATAGCGGGAGGAGCAAAAACAAATTCAATATTCTGGGCCATGCCAGCAATAAAACCCCAGTGATTGCCCAATGCCCGGCTGGCATAATCGAATACTCCACCGGCTTTCGGCATTGAGCAAGCCAGCTCGGTATAGCTAAAGGTAAATGTCACATACATGATCATAATAAAGAAGGTGGCTATCGCTAGACCATATGTCCCTCCTTTTTCTAGACCTAAATTCCAGCCGAAGTACATGCCAGAAATAACATAGCCAACACCCAGGCCCCATAACATCAACGGGCCCAGGGTTCTTTTTAATTGTGGCGTATCTGTTGCCATCGCTAATGTTAATCGTGTCAGGTAGCCGTATCTTACTAGGGAACCTATGGATAAGTCGTTTCTGTCAGGCCTGACAGAGGGAGTGATGTCACTAGGTGAGAAGTTCAGACAGGCGGTTGAAAAAGCCCCCTTGAAGTTTGCGGAAACTTTGCTGACAGTCTGTCTGAGCGACTACCAATGAATGAACGCTCAAAGCGCATTTAACTCGCCCTCTAACCGCGATATCGCTTTCATAAACTCACCGCTATGCTTTTCCATATTTTGCAAGGCGCGCAGCGCCGTCTCCTGATCATCAAGCGCTTTATAATTAAGCGCCTCAACTCCCAAGCGGTTAATTTCTAGAAAGGGCTGTTCCAATAGTGAATAGCTGGACAACTGGGAACTGAGCTCCCGCCCCTCCCCTTGCAACCACTGCCATAAATAACTCCGGCTGTAATCCGATAGCTCATCGATCGACTGCGTGGACAGGCCCAACACCACTCGATAAACATCCAACTTCCAAATAATCACTTCAGTTTTTACCGACTGCACCAAACCAGAGCTGGCAGAACTACTGATAACATTCTGCATATGTCGCGCCAACTCTAAAGCGCTATTCACTGTCGTTAGGATATTTTCCGTAGACTCGGCAACAAGGCGACAGTCATCAGATACATCACGAATTTGCTGATCGGTGTTATGGGTTTCTGTGCCAATACTACCCACAAGAGCGCCTATTTCTGATGCGGCTTCACTGGCTCGCTTTGCCAGGGAACGAACTTCATCGGCCACCACCGCGAACCCACGCCCCTGCTCACCGGCACGAGCGGCTTCAATCGCAGCATTCAAGGCCAATAAATTTGTTTGCTCAGAAATATTGTTAATCACTTCAACAAATTTAACAATATCTTCAGACAGGGATTTCAACCGATCAATATTTTCACAGCTACGCGTGGCCTTGGCATCGATACCAGCCACTTCTTGGCGAATGTTGCCCAGTGCCACACTGCTATTATTGAAAACCGAGGTAGTTTCCTTAGTTTTACCTTTCTCATCATTGAGTTGCTGCGCTGATGTCGCAATACCTTCGCGCACCTCTTTCAGTGACGAACTACTGTTTAGCCACATCGCTTGAATTTCTTTGTAGGCGACATCAATCTCATTAGCCGTATTTTGACGCTCCTCCAACTCTT
>DRHD01000391.1 GCA_011049795.1 Porticoccus sp. | reverse complement strand
GATATTGCCGTAGTAGACTCGTTGGGGAGGTGTCCTGCCGTAGTAGAGTTGTTAAATGGGATGTTGTTTGTTCCTGCCGCAGTCAGGGTTACAGACGCTCCTACCGCTATCCCTCCATTACTAATTTCAGCAACCGCGATGGTCTTTGCCGTGTCCGTGTTTTGGTCTGTAAATGGACCTGTCCCTAAATCTATTGCCTCCAAAGTCCATGCAGTATCAGAAGTCCTTGATAGTTTTCTCTGCTCGTAATCTTTATGGGTTATATACATCACATCAGCAGAGTGTTCTATCTTTAAGTCTCTCAGGTCAGCAGTAAGGTATGGGGAGTGAATTTCCAAGACCTTTTTAACCGTACCTGCGGTTGTGCCCCATGCAGTAAAGTCATCACCATCCGTACCATCTAAGGTAAAATCGTCCGTATCAACTCTTGTGATTACAAACTCATTACCGTTGAGTTCAATCGTACCATCAACATCCTGGAATTTGACCGTATCACCATCTTCGTAACCATGCGAACCGTCGGTGCTTATAGATACCGGAGTACCACTGGGCAAAGTTACGCCATCTATGTCTATAGCAGTTTCGTATATCCTGTCACCCAAAGTCGTGGCATCTGCATCACCCTTAAATACACGAATTCGCTGGTTTTCAAATACCAAAGTATACGTGTTAGTAACCGAACGCTCAAAAGATATACATCTTGCCTTAGAACCTGCGGTGTGCTGTCGGGCGATAAACTCCGTACCGGGCCTGCGCTTAGCGCCGCCATAAATAAGCGGGAAGAAGTTTTCTAATGTTCGGCAACCAGCATCGTATTTGGTCTGGTTAGAACGAGCATCCATCAATGGACTCAACTCGCCAGCATTGAATGACTGAATTACTTTGCTTGCTTTTGCCATCTTAGAAATACCTGTAAAAAACGCTTATATCGCCAGCTTGACCCGTACCTGGGTCAATGCCATCTGCATCTGAAATCTGTATAAACCAATACCTCGAACCAATATTATCCAGCCACACTTCTGCAACTGTATTGCGACCTACTTCGTCAGTGGCCTCAACGTTCTTGGGCCAACTCTCGCTTACCACCACAAGGGTATCGGCCCAAAATCTATCAGTCGTTGTAGCCTCGTTGTTGTGGGGATAGACTACTACCTGTTGAGTACCGAGGATGCCTGTTCCATTGACTGCGTGTCTCGCAGGACTGTTCTCGTTGCCCCATGTGAAAATATCGTAAGTAAAAGTCTTACCGGCAGCAGAGCTACCCATAAAAGAAAAGACCAAGCCATTTTGTTTCATTTTTGCAAGGTGTTTGACCTCTCTGGGAGAAAACAAGTCCAATTTCTGAAGGTCCAGCGTGGCGGAAGGCATTTGCGCAAAATTACCCTCCGTTGCCAAGACGAAAATATCAGGCGCACCGGCGGCACCATTCTCGTCAGCCTCTTCTCTGGCCACGAATAATCTATGCGTTAAAGTATTTAGAATCATCTTTCAAGGAATCCGTATTGACGTACTTGAATAATGAAATTCGTTATCCCCGTAAACGTTTCCGGCTCAAAGTAAAGATACTTCAGACCTACGGTGTCAAAAGATACTTTTACAATACCGTTGTCTATAGAGTCTGCTGTGCCAACCGTCGTTGAATGCAGGTCGGTTCCCGATGCCACTCCTGCGTACAGACCTGAATCGGGTGCTACTGCTGTGCCAAGCGTAAATGTAGTTGCATCAAGTATCTTGAACGCTGGTCCTGTTCTTGAATAGCCATAGATATTGATTAGCGCTGTGTCATCTGCCGTATCCGAACCCGTACTATAGCCAATCACCTCCACAGCATCAGCGCCCTCAGTCAGGAAGATAGTATAAATATCTAATCGGTCAGACGCTAAAAACGTCCTGCTTGCGCTCGTACCATCCAGGGGCGTGGCATCTACAGCGGATAGAGTGAGAGTTTGCAGATTCTCAATTAAAGTCCTTCCCTGAGCCGATTCTGTTGGGGGCCAGAAAGCCACTACCCCTGCCAAACATAAACAAACAATTACTAATTTCCATAACTTCATAATTTGCTCCTTAAAAATCATATCTACTTCTTCCGCGACGACCTTGCGGTAATCCTGGGGTTAATCTTCCACGAGTAAAAGGTTTTTCCGAATTAAAAGACTCTCGAACTTGGCTTGCACTCAGTGCAAATGGATAAAACGCCACTTGGTCTATACTGCCATTGAAATAATCTGTTGGCGTTGCTAATTCCAACCTACCAATGGCCCAATCTGCCATGACGGGCCATGACTTGTTCTCTGCATTCGTTGCGACCAATTCGCTATCTACATACAAAAGCCTCAAATCATCATTAATAAACACACCGGTTATCTGATGCCAAAGACCATCGTTGTATGTTTTCGTAGAACTTGAAGTCGTAACCGCAGCAACGCTGTTCTTGACGGCAATGGTAGCAACTCCTGTCGAATCAAGCCTAATAGTCGCATGTCGGTTATCAGCTTCATTCTTTGTTATACAGAAAATAGTTTGTTGAGCAGCAGCAGTTGACTTGAACCACGCGCTTGCCGACCACGGCCATTCATTTATCAGTATATCAGCAGCAGTAATAAAATCGGACGAACCATTAAATACAATAGAACCGTTTGAAATTGGGCTGTCGCCACGAACTATGTTGTTAGCAGCAACACCGTCAGCGGCCCCCTTCGTATCAACAACGGTGGTCTGGCCTGCTGCATCGTTCAGTTTCCATTCGTTGGCCTTACCATCTGAGGGAACTCGAAAACTCAATCCTTTGGTTTCTGCCCCTGTATCCGAATTTATTGCTAAGGGGTCACCATGAAAAGTCCCAACAATATAAGACCTTCTCTGGTCTACACCTAAATAACTATTTATAGAAACATCAAAGATATAATAAGCATTGTTTGTGGTATCGGTAAGGTTTTGAGCCGAAACAGAACCTAAAATATCGAAATAAGGAACAGAAGTATCTTCTCGTACTTGCTCTACAAGATGGTCGTGCCCCGCAAAAACAGCAACTACGCCCGTGTCTGCATCCAGGATATCTGTAAAAACAGTCGGGTCGCCCGCATCTAATGGGTTCCAATGTGCAAAAATAACAACTGGTGTTGTTGCCCCACCAAGTGCGTTAGTCAGCCATGTAACTTGACTTTCAACGCCGTTAGATACAGCATCAAAATTATCACTAAACTTATTATTCAAAAGGGTAATCTGTCGAACACCGCCAACATCGTCAAAATGCGCCCAAGGAAAACATGGGTCGCCACCATTCGGATACCATGTTCCATCAAGTGCTGGCATTAAACTTGGAGGGCCGCTGCCACCAAAAAAATCATCCTCGTTATCCGTTGTGGTGTCATGGTTTCCAAGTGAACAATAATAATCTGCATTGAACGAACCAGCAGCAGTAACATAACTTGCATAGGCAGCAGCTTCATCTACAGTCTGGCTCTGAACCATATCCCCCAAATCACAAATAAAATCGACAGACTCAGCATTGAAAGTGGTTGCCGCCGCCGCCATCCGTGCATCAGCCGACGAATAAATACGAAAATCTTTTGTTATACCTATTTCATCTGCCTTATCGCTGTAGTGAACATCAGTGATAATGCCTATCTTGACAGAACCAAAACACACCGAAGTTAAGAAAAAGAATACCAACAAAAAGAATATCAAAACATATTTCATATAAGCCTCTTATGTAATATTAGACTGCGATACTTGAGCGGCAGTTAATCTTGGTAAATTAAAGTTCTGCCTCGTACCACCCGCATGGCCCACATCACGCCAATCCTGATTATCTTCTTCAACAAACAACTCTTTAGCATCCAAGGCTACTGCGCGAGGCATGTGGACAGTCTCTAACTCCAACAATAACCGGTCGCTCAAGGCACGGTTCTGCACTAAATCATAGGCCAAGTGCGCAGCCATGTTCATATACAGAACTTTTGCAAAATGAGATGGGAACAAAGCCTCATTAGTGATGCTCTGGACGTATTCGACGATTACCGTGGTATCTTCCTGGCTGGTCAAGAGGTATATGTCTTCTCTCTTCCAATCAGTAAGTTGGGCCGAGTTCACGGAGACCTTTATAACCCTAACGCTGGTAGGTCGGGTAAACCTGTAAGTAAACTCATCCGAAGTCCATTGGACAGTACCGGTTTCGGTGGCAACAAAAGTGGCCGTGAAGTAAAAAGTGTCACCCGTAACCACCGTGATAACATGGTCGCCATTGTAACTCGTCGTGTCGGTAATAGTAACTGTGTCTCCGGTTTGCAGGTCGTGCTCTGCGGCAGTTACAAGAACTGTCCCCGATACCGTACCAGAATGGTCAGCCACGGCGGTGATTGCGGTGTTGTTTACGTTTACCGACCCCCTTCTTCCGGCAAACCGCCAGCCAAACTCCGGTCCTGCGGCAAGGGTCTCTTCTAATACTTGGTCGTAAATCGCCTCACACACCCGACGAGGATTACTGTCTTCAGTTACGGAAGTAAGTAAAGCCTCGCCGAGTCTTAAAAGACCCAAGTTCCAAATCTGCACTTTCGTACTTGGCATTTTAATACCTCAAAAAATAAGGGGCCAGAACAATACGTCTCGTGTTCAATATCAGGATTAACCCGTAATTATAGTTTTGGCGTTATGTTCATAGCCCCTTTTAACCTGTTATTGGTCAGCAAATGTAACGGCTGTGTTTGTCGCAGAAATCACCGTACCGTTGATATACCAACTCGTGGTTGCTAAATCATACCGCAACTCAATCTTTGTACCGGCTTCTGGCGTCAAAACTCCAAGTTTTGAATTACTGTTACCATCAGAATATATGACGTTGACAAGTTCGCCGTCAACGTCATGGTGAACTACACCGCCAACAAACTGTTCAAGGTCGTCGCCAGAAGTGATAATCCAATCATGTGCATCGGCAACAGCGCCAACATACCAGAACTCATAATGCAGATTGTCTGCTTCGGCTGGCAGGTTGATTGTAGTGTCCTGCACCGTGTCTGGCATTAAATGGACTTGCCCTGAGTTGTTAGCAAGGATGGTAATCGGTGTGGTAGTTGGAAGAACTACTATGTCCGTCTCAAATGCGTTAGTTACAGACACAGGTTTAGCAGCCGTTAAAAGAATGCCGCCCGCATCAGCCTGAAGGTCGATACAGTCAATCCCTGTGCCTTGGTCGTTATGAATCAGGATGTCGTTAGTAACCCCACCATCAGCCCGAAGAACGATAACATCGCCGTCAATAGCAGCGTCAGACTGAAGCTGAATACCACCAGCGGTAGCTGTAAGCTGTATAGCAGCAGCATCTTCAGTCACAGAGGTTCCAGTTGTAGCTATCAGTCGCATTGTGGTCGAATTTACACCATCAACTTGAAGGAGGATGGCGTCAGCAGCATCTTCTTCGGCTAAAAGCCTAATGCTACCAAGCACGGACAGGATATTAACATTACCCGCCGCTGCATTAGCAGAGATAGTGATAGCGTCTGAGCCGGTTCCCTGAAGATTGTTAATTGTAATAAACTCGTCCACACCACCATTGGTCTCTATCCTAACAGCATCGGCAATGTCAGCAGTTGTGTAAAGACTAATGCCACCGTCGTCAGAATGTAACTGGACAGAAGCATCATGCTCCGTGGTTGCAGAAGCGCCAGTACCGTTATCGGCAAAGATGTTAATGGCACCGGAAGTGCCGCCAGCCTGGCTAAGAACCATTGCAGCAGAATTATTCTCGCCAGCGCTGATATTCACCGAACCCGAAGTGCTGACAATATCAATATCTTCAGCAGCCCCACCAGCGGACGTAATATCATTACCACCAGCAGTTGCAACAAGTTCAATCGCATCGGCGGTGTTTTCGGTACTCTTGAAAGATATGCTCAAGGCCGTATCTGCATCAATACCACCAGCAGCAGCAACAAGGACAATAGCATCGGTAGCAGCCTCGCCTGCATCCAACGTGATAGACGCGTCAGTGGCATCGAGAGCAAAATCACCACCGATAAGTGTGGTTGTAATAGAACCACCAGCCGTATCAATGGTAATGTTATCCGCAGCATCAATATCAATATTATCTGCGGAATTTATCTTAATACTCCCAACACCATCAGTCGTAATAAGACTCAAAGCGTCGCTGATAGAACCGGCAGATGTAAGAATCAAGCTGCTATCAACTGTTCCTGTCTGAGCAATGGTAAGGTCAAATGCGTTAGTTGTACCAGCAAGACTGATACTGCCCGCCGCTTCATCAAAAACAATCGTCCCCACGCCTTCAAGGTCATCAACAACACCAAAGGCGAAACTATCCAGCCCACTATCCGTTGTCAAGGTAACGGTATTGCTTGTTGCGAAATTAAAACTTACATCTTCACCAGACGGAACACCAAACTCTATTTCGTTGTTAGTGTCATTTTTGATTGTCTCGCCATTCTCAAGGGCAAAGCTCAGAAAAGTCCCTACGCCCGTTGTGGCGACATTCCATTTATCGTCAGTACCTTCGATGTCCGTACCGGCTTGGTTGTTCTGGATGTCGATAGTGTTACCAGTACCGGCATTGGTGAGAGTCATACCTACTGCTGTTCCGGTGTCGGCCTGAACTATTGCAAAAGCCGTGTTGTCGTTGGCGTTAGGCGCGGTCAGTGTTACAGCACCATTATCG
>DRHD01000390.1 GCA_011049795.1 Porticoccus sp. | reverse complement strand
GGGAGTTGGGGGTACTGATCTTCTTGTTATCTTTCATGAGTGCTTATTTCCTACCGGGTACGGCTGTCGTTATTGCTTACCTTGCTATGATTAATATGTTGGGTATTAGTAATGTTCAGCACTATGATTTTGCGGCGATGATGAATGCTTATGTATTTACGATGCTGGTGATGCTGGTTTTATTTGTACTTAGCTATATTCAGGGATCACCGCGTCCGGAAAAAGTGTTCCTGAAAATGATTGGGCGATATTTTAAAAGCTGTGAAATTATACTTGATGTCTTAGGCGAGAAAGCCTCTGGCTGGAGTTTGTATAAACGCATGCACCTCAGCTACCATCAGCAGGAGATACGCACGCTACCTACCAAATTGGGGCTTTGGGGCTCACAGGTTGATAGGGATACCTTCGAGGATGCAAACCCCGAAAAACTACAACATATTCTGGCAACGCTACAGGCATTAACTTATCAAATTGATGATCTTTACGTATTGCGAGAAACCCCCGGGGTTAACGAAATAGTAGGTGATTTAAACAGTGAGTTACGCGGCTGGCGGCTGGCCCTAGCCAAGGTTTTTTCTAGTCTGTTTAGTGGCCATCCGGTGATAACCTCAGCCGTGCTCAAAGAGATGGTTGCTTCACGGATGGAGCGTATTAACAGTTTCACTGAACAGATGATAAACCAGAAGAGTGAGCTGGAAGGCGATGATGTTCGAAAATTATACCGCCTTCTTGGAAGCTTTCGTCGTGTCTCTCGAGAACTTATTGAGTATGTCGGTATGACGGAACAAGTAGATTGGTCTGATTGGAAAAAGGAGCATTTTTAATGTTAGAGATGCCTCGAGAATTTTTTATTGGGAGCGTATACCTTCCGCCGCTGTTGGTTGTCAGCATGCTGGGAATACTGGCGGCATCTGCTACTGCTTGGTTGTTAAACCGGTATCGTTTATCACGCTTTTTTTTCTATCCGCCGTTGGCCTATGTGGCGATAGCCGTTATCTATATTGGTTTTTTTGGTACCTTTGTGATTAGAGTGTAGTGCTTATGCAAGTCTTCATAAAAAAATATCTGGTGACAGCGGTTCTTATTGTAGTAGCTGTTGTTGTTGTTCTAACGATGTATGGCGACTATGTGAGTAACCCTTGGACCCGCGATGGTCAGGTGCAGGCTCAGGTGGTCCAGATTGCGTCAAGGGTTTCTGGCCCTATAGTAAATTTGCCTGTTGAAGATAATGCATTGGTTCGTCAAGGTGATGTGTTATGGAAAATTGACCCGCGTACCTATCAGGCTGACCTGGATCAAGCTCAGGCTCAGTTGCAGGCTTCAAAAGCCGAGCGGGATGATGCTCAGAGCGAAGAGCAGCGTGCTCGACGTGTTCGCAAGAAAAACCCGGGGGCTATTTCTGAAGAAGGTTTAAATGGTCGGATTAATGCTCTTAGGGTGGCTGAGGCCGACGTTGCCTTGGCAGAAGCGGAGCTGGAAAATGCGAGATTGAATCTTGAGTTTTGTGTGGTTAAGGCTCCGGTGGATGGTTATGTGACTAACCTCCGCCTAAGGCTGGGCACTCAGGCGGTAGCTAACCAAGCCGCTATTGCTCTGGTCGATGTGAATAGTTACTGGGTTTACGGTTTTTTTCGTGAAAACGCTATCGCTGACATGAAGCCGGGTGATCAAGCTGTGATTACATTGTTGACTTACCCTGACCAGCCGATCGCCGGTATAGTTGATAGTCTGGGCTGGGGTATAGCCCAACAAGATGGTAGTACTGCGCAAAATCTATTGCCGAGTATCAGTCCAACCTTTGAGTGGATTCGGCTGGCGCAAAGGGTGCCGGTACGTATTCATATTGAAGAATTACCAGCAGGGATCCAGCTACGGGTGGGTACCACCGCTTCAGTCTTGGTCTATGCTGGCTCTGCAGGTAAAACCCGTAAAACGCCTCTGACAACCGTACCCAAAATACTTCAATAGAGATTCTATTAGGAATGTACAACTTACGCTTAAAATTAAACCGAATGTTAGTTGTCCTAATGATGACGGTTATATCGGCTTGTACAACCTTAGGACCCAATTACATAGCGCCAGAGGTAGCGAAGGAGCTTGACTGGTTGGAGTCACAGGACAAAACACTGGCCAGTGATAAGCCCGTTGACCCACTATGGTGGCGTTCCGCTTTTCAAGACGACACACTGGATAAGTTGGTTTCTATCGCCTTGGCTGAAAACCTGACTCTACGCTCTGCGGGCCTAAGGGTATTACAGGCCCAGGAAAACTTACGCATTGCTACGGGCGCACAGTTTCCAACACAAGTGCTCCGCGGCGGGATAGGGCGTACAGGGCTTGCTAAAGGCCAGGCGTCCAGTGGCGTAGATCGTAATTTCTATAGCGATGAACTCGGTTTTGGTTTGCAGTGGGAAGCTGATGTGTGGGGGCGTTTCCAGCGTCAGATCGAGTCGGCTTCGGCTCAACTGGATGTCAGCGTTGCCAGTTATGACGGTGTGTTGCTTTCGTTGCTGGCTCAGGTGTCACAAACCTATTTGAATATTCGTACTCTGGAAGAGCGGGAGCGGTACTTACGTGACAATATAGTCATTCAACAGCAGAGCTTGACTATTGCTGAAGATCGTTTCGAGGGTGGGTTGGTGACAGAGCTGGACCAGGACCAAGCCCGCAGCTTGCTTTATAATACTCAAGCTTCACTGGGTGACATTCAAATTTCTCTGGTGCAGTTACGCAATACTCTATCACTGCTACTAGGCCAGAGTCCCGGTGAAGTCATTACCGTATTAAGCAGCTCTAGTCAGATACCTGAAACGCCAGCACAAATTGCTCTAGGTATGCCGCAAGATTTAATTCGCCGTCGTCCCGATATCCGTCAAGCAGAGCGCCGGCTAGCCGCCCAAAGTGCGTTAGTTGGATTTGCCATTACCGATCTCTATCCAACTTTCACCCTTGGCGGTTCTATTGGGTTTGAAAGCACAGATAACAGTGGTAATGATCTCTCGGATGTTTTTACCAGTGATACCCGCAGCTGGGATTTAGGTGCAGGTTTTAACTGGAATGTTTTCAATTACGGTCGTATCAAAGGAAACATCCGTTTGCAGGATGCTCTGTTCCAGCAGTTAATGATCGATTATCAGAATACCGTTCTCAACGCTCAGGCTGAAATAGAAAGTGCCATTATTGCTTATCTTGTCAGCCAGCAGCAGCTTGGCTGGTATATAAAGTCCGAGCAGGCTGCGCGCAATGCCGTTGATATAGCCAATGTTCAGTACGATGATGGTCTGGTGGATTTTAATACTGTTGTGACAAATTTACTGACCTTGAGAACCCAGCAGGATTTACTGGCCAGTTCGCGTGGCCAGGTTGCTGTCAATCTTGTGGGTGTGTTTAAAGCGCTAGGAGGCGGCTGGGAAATTCATGCAGGTAAGACGGTGGATCAGCTTATCCCGAATGAAACCAAAGACATCATGCGCAAGCGGACTAAATACTGGGATGGGGTGCTGGAATAAGTGTTTCTAATACTCTGCTAGTAAGAGGCCTTAGGAAAGAGGCCGGTATTAGCGTCCGTTGTAAGGTAAAGAGTAGTGGTCATCGTTTTTATCGGCTACACGGCCCTTAATAGGGTCATCGCTGGTATCAATGGGAGCACTGCCGCTATCTAGAATATTAATGTTGATGACCTTGTGTCTTTGTATAAGGTGTTCTATTTATCTGGTAACGTTATTCGAATATCCGGATAAGAGATAAAACCTTATCTAGCCTTTTGGAGAGAGCTAATGTACGAAAACTTAGCGACACTCGCAATTTTTGCCTTTGCCTTTAGTGTTATCGCTGGCCGGATAGAGCGCAGCACGATATCCGGGCCCATTGTTTTTATTCTGTTTGGATTAGTTGCCGGCCCTTTGGGATTCGGGTTGCTTGCTCTGGAAGTCAATGCCGTTGAACTGCGAGTTGTAGCAGACCTGACTCTAGCGCTGGTATTATTTCTTGATGCTTCCAATGCGGACCTGTCGGTATTGCGATTGCACTTGGTTATCCCTAGGCGGCTGTTAATGATCGGCTTGCCGCTATCTATCGCAATGGGTGTTGGACTTGGGGTGCTGGTTTTTCCAGAGGTTGCTTTGTTTGAGCTATGTATTTTAGCGACAATGTTGGCGGCAACGGATGCGGCCTTAGGTAAGGGTGTAATTAGTAATCAAAAAGTACCCGCTCGTGTGCGCGAAGGTCTCAATGTAGAGAGTGGCCTGAACGACGGCCTCTGTGTACCGGTTTTATTCGTGTTCCTCGCGCTTGCAACAGGGACTACAGGTGAAGAGAGTGGCGGTGAACTTGCTTTAAAGCTGGTTTTGAAGGAGCTCGGTATTGGTATAGCTG
>DRHD01000389.1 GCA_011049795.1 Porticoccus sp. | reverse complement strand
GTGTTAATAGTGACCGTTTTCATAAGCCGCATTCCTGTCAGAGGTGGGGGCGGGGGTTGTAGTAGTGACGCCCCGATTTGATGTTGAGGCTGTGTGTCGAGGCAATAGCAAGTCACTGATTATTGCCGACCTACCCTTTATGGCCTATGCCACCGAAGAGCAAACCATGGAAAATGCTGCTCTGCTGATGCAGGCCGGCGCTCACATGGTAAAACTGGAAGGTGGTGCCTGGCTTGAGGAAACCGTACTCATGCTCAGCGAACGAGGCATTCCCGTTTGCGGTCACCTCGGCCTTACCCCTCAATCTGTTAACAAACTTGGCGGCTACAAAGTCCAGGGCCGCGATGACCAAACTGCTGAACAAATGATCCTCGACGCTCACTTACTGGAAGAAGCCGGTGTCGATATCCTGGTGCTTGAATGCGTACCCACGACCCTCGCCCAACAAATCACCAATGAGCTGAGCATTCCAGTCATAGGCATTGGAGCTGGACCAAATACTGACGCCCAAGTATTGGTGATCTACGACATGCTGGGGATATCACCCAGACTGCCAAAATTTTCCAAAAATTTCCTGACCGAAACAGATAGTGTGGAAACTGCACTCAAGGCCTATGCCAAAGAAGTACGCTCAGGCACTTTCCCACAACCTGAACACAGTTTTAAATAGCGCCGAAGCATGAGAGCTCTATTCTGGGAACCCCTGTATCACTAACCCTTCTTGCCAAGCTGGATACTTCGTCATCACAGACAGGAATAACTCTGAATTCAAAAAAAACGCTAGCCAGTTCTGTAAATTTGGGTATGGCGCCTGATCAAACCAGTTCTTATCTACAAAGGCGAACTGACGAATAAAAGGGAATACGCCCACATCCGCAATGCTCATTTTCTCACCCAACAAAAACCGAGATGTTTTTAATCGGACCTCCAAAATTTTAAGAAACCCCTCTGCCTGAGTACGATAATGTTCCATGGTGTGTTGAGGGTGTCTATCTGCATATTTATAGTGGTCCAGATGCACCTTGAATGAAAAATCATTTTGCTCGATCAACGCATCAACCGCTGAGGCCAATATTGGATCCCACCAGTAGTCTGGATCATTAATCCCTAATGCCCAGCGCATCACATCATAGCTTTCATCAAATACTGAACCATCAGGCAACACCAGCACGGGAACAGTACCCTTGGTGGAGACTGCCAACATTTGGGGCGGTTTCTCCCGCAATAGAATTTCTCGCAGCTCAACCTGTACACCGGCATACTTCAATGCCATCCGGGCACGGATAGCATAGGGGCAGCGACGAAAAGAATAGAGTATCGGTAACATGCGGTCAGCGGCTGACGTCAGTGATAAGAGAGTATTAAGGTTAACAAATTCTCTACTGCCCGTACCAGCGAGCCGATATAATCCATGGGTCCTATTCTCAAGTTAAGTCACAACATAAGTCACGATAAGCCCCAGCCTATGAATCTCCTACCCTGTGTTGAAATTGAGCCCTCCTCGCCAGACCATTCCCTGCCAATTAACGCCTCGGTTATCTGGCTACACGGATTGGGGGCCAATGGGCATGATTTTGAGCCGATAGTTCCAGAGCTGCACTTACCCGAACAGATGTCCGTTCGGTTTATTTTTCCCCATGCGCCCGAGATCCCAGTGACAATTAACGACGGCTGTATCATGCCCGCCTGGTACGATATTTTGGAAATGGACATTGATAGAAAAGTGGATAAAACACAATTGTTGCACTCCGCTGCTGCAGTTCAAGCATTGATTGACCGGGAAATTGAACGGGGCATTGATAGCCAACACATTGTTATCGCAGGCTTTTCCCAGGGCGGCGCCGTCGGTATTCACGCCGCATTGACCTACCCCAAACCACTGGGCGGGCTACTGGCACTCTCGACCTATTTTGCCACCGTCGATTCGATTGATCTTCACCCTGCCAACCGACAGTTGCCCATCCAGATATTCCACGGTACCAACGACCCTGTTGTTCAGGAAATTCATGGCCAAAATAGTCTGAAATATTTAACCGCGATGGGCTTTAAACCGGGTTATCAGGCATTCTCCATGGAACACGCTGTCTGCATGGAAGAAATAAATGCCATTTCAGAATGGCTGCAAAAAATACTGAACTAACGGCAAAGTAAACCTATGACCAACTCAACGGCTAACGCCAAACCAGAATACCCCTATTCTCAACCCTCCGAACTAGGAGAGCTTATCGAAGTGGCAGACAAGGTTTACTGGTTGCGGATGCCTCTACCCTTCAGGCTCGACCACATCAACCTGTGGATACTGGAAGAAGATGACGGCTGGACCATTGTCGATACCGGCTTGGCCACAGATGCCACCACCGATTTATGGGAAACGCTTTACCACCAAATGACCAATAAAAAGCCCATCAAGCGGATTATCGGTACTCATATGCACCCCGACCATATCGGGCTAGCCGCTTGGCTCTGTCGCCGTAGTGGTGCAGAACTATGGATGTCACGCAGTGAATATATGCACTGTCGAATCTTATTGGAGGACAGCAATCGAGAGGCGCCCGATGCGGCCATAGCGTTCTACCAAGCCGCAGGATTTAATGAAGAGCAGTTAAATTACTACCGCTCAAAATTTGGCGCCTTTGGCAGTCTGATTCGTGGCATGCCAAACAGTTATCATCGGCTGAAGGACAACGACGGCTTCATCGTTAACAACCGACAATGGCAGGTGGTGATGGGTGAAGGGCATTCACCAGAACACGCGTGCCTGTTCTGCCCAGAACTGGAATTATTTATCTCTGGGGACCAACTGTTGCCCACTATCTCATCCAATGTGAGTGTCTGGCCTATTGAGCCTACAGGGAACCCCTTGAAAGCCTGGATTGATTCCTGCCACAAGCTGAAGTCCGTTCTTCCCAAAAATACATTAATACTGCCATCCCATGGCTTACCCTTCAGGGGGGCCACACAGCGTTTACAAAAACTCACCGATGATCACGAAAGAGACCTTCAGGTTATCTACGAAAATGCTGACACGCCAAAACGTGTTGTCGATTTTTTCCCGCTGATTTTTAAATCAAAAATCACCCATGCCACCCTCGTGCTTGCCGCAGGTGAAAGCTATGCACACCTGAACTGCTTGATAGAGCAGGGAATGATGACGGTCAAAAAAGATGCCGAGGGTGTTAACTGGTATCAACGAGTGTAAATGCAGGTTCAGAGACACCGATTCAGATAAAGAAAGCGTAATGAATTAAGCGGCATCAAATTAAGTGGCCTAAAAATTAATTCACTTCCAACATTTGACGGTGGTGCCATTTACCCAATAACAACTGGGCCGTCACAGCACCAATCAATGCCAACATCATGTCCCACTGTGCATCCCAAACATCACCCTGTGTACCAAGGAATTCCAGAGAGCCATCACCACCAATCACCGCAGTCCACCACTCAAGCAACTCATAAAATGCGCTGAAAGCCAGGCAGAAACAGACAACCAGAAAAAACAGCCAGCCTCCGCCTTGGTGGCCTGATGACGAGTCTAGATGGCCAGACGATGAGCCATAATAATCCAGATTCAAAACCCGTTTACGCCACAAAATTTCACGAGCCAGAATAGCAGGAATAAAACCCTGAGCAATATGACCAATCCGGTCGTAAGGATTGCGTGAAAAATCAAACCAGTCTTGTATCCAAAATCCCAGTGGCACCCTGGCGTATGTATAGTGCGCCCCCACCACTAAAATAATGGCGTGGATAAATATCAGGTAATAACTCATACGGGTGAGAGGGAAGCTCTCTCGGGTATACCAGAGAACAGGTAAGGCAATAATGACGGGAATGGCTTCAAGCCACCAAGTCGCCCTGTCGTAAGGTGCGACCCATGACCACAGCATGACAGCCAGAAAAAGTATCAGCAGGACAACAAGTTCTTTGGTATTTGCCATGAAACGCTTCCTTAACTAACGTCGCTCTTATGCCAATACCCTAAGCGTTAGCTTCCCCAGCGGGGCAATAAAGTTTGCTCAATACCCAGATGGTCGAGAAGCCGAGCCACCACGAAGTCCACCAGATCTTCGATGGTTTCAGGGTTTTGATAGAAGCCGGGCATCGCCGGTAATATCGTGACACCCAGCCGCGATAACTTCAGCATATTTTCCAGATGAATTTCCGACAGTGGTGTTTCACGAGGCACTACGATCAGCTGGCGTTTTTCCTTAATAGCCACATCAGCAGCTCGCTCAATCAGGTTATTACTCGCTCCACAGGAAATCGCAGAAAGCGTGCCACCGCTCGCGGGACAAATCACCATAGAACTCGGACAGGCAGAGCCGGACGCCACAGATGAAAACCAATCCCGAGAACTGTTAACCACAATTTGTCCCGGTTCAGCATCAAAATTCAGTGTGAGAAAATCTTCCAGGTTATCGTCATTCGGTAATTCCAGCTCAGTCTCTGTTTCCACCACAACCCGAGCGGCATCAGAAATCATAAACTGCACCTGACAGTTGGCCTGCACCAAACAATCTAGCAACCTCAAACCATACTGGGCTCCAGATGCACCCGTCATCGCCAGTGTAATCGTACGGTTAAAATCAGTCATTAGAGTCAACCATTAGAATTAACCATTAGCCCGCTCCTCCAGAGCACTCACCAGCCTGTCATGAAAACCGGCAAAACCGCCGTTACTCATGATCACTATATGTGCCGAGTTTCCAGCCTGTTTAAGTGTGTGCTCAATCAGTGTATCAATATCATCCAACACCTCGGCAGGGGCGGGACCTGCACTGACTACATCAGCTAAGGACCAATCGATATTATCAGGTTGATACCACAATACCCGATCTGCCAGCTTGGTGGACTCTGCAAGCTGACTTTTGTGAATACCCAGTTTCATCGTATTGGAGCGTGGCTCAATAACCGCAATAATCTTTTCAGTGCCTACCTTGTTACGTAGCCCCTCCAGCGTTGTAGCAATGGCCGTTGGATGGTGGGCAAAATCATCATACACAGAGACTCCATTGATAGAAGCCAGCTTTTCCATACGCCGCTTCACACCACTGAACTGGCAAAGCGCCTCACAAGCCACCACCGGCTTCACACCCACATGACGGGCCACAGCAATAGCGGCTAAGCCATTGGAGGCATTATGCACCCCGGTTTGCCCCCAGCGAACCGTACCCTGCCTTTTACCCTGAAAACTGACAGCGAAGGCAGAACCGTCGCTCTCAGTGAGAGTCATTGACCAATCACTATTGTCACCAAGGCCCTGTAATTCTGACCAACAACCTCGGTTCAGCACCTCTTGTAAGTTGGCATCATCAGCTGGTGCCACAATCAGCCCCTGTCGTGGAATAGTCCGCACAAAGTGGTGGAACTGAGTTTGAATGGCATTGAGGTCAGCAAAAATATCTGCGTGATCAAATTCCAAATTATTAAGAATAGCCGTGCGGGGGCGATAATGGACAAACTTGGAGCGCTTATCGAAAAAGGCACTGTCGTATTCATCCGCCTCCACCACAAAAAAAGGTGAACCACCCAAGCGGGCTGAAACATCAAAGTTAGATGGCACCCCACCGATCAAGAACCCGGGCTTCATACCGGCATATTCTAAAATCCAGGCCAGCATACTGGAGGTAGTGGTTTTACCATGAGTACCAGCCACCGCCAATACCCACTTCTCTCTGAGGAAATAGTCTCCCAACCACTGAGGCCCAGAGGTATAGGGAATTCGGTTATCAAGGACATATTCCACCGCGGGATTGCCACGAGACAACGCATTACCGATAACCACTAAATCAGGTATTGGGTTGAATTGTACAGGGTCATACCCCTCGGTCAGTTCGATACCGGCTTTCTCTAATTGAGTACTCATGGGGGGGTAGACATTCGTATCACTGCCAGATACCTGATGCCCCGCGGCCTTGGCCAGCTGGGCAAGAGACCCCATGAAAGTGCCACAAATACCTAAAATATGAATATGCATATCGCGATTAATGACCTGTTAAATCTGTTCTTGGTAACTATTTAATTCTGGTCTTGGTAACCATGTGCCTTGAAAACCTGTGCCGAGAACAACATAGCCTAATTTCACCGCCATGCAACCCCTAGTGTTGAATAGTTTTGAAAACCATAGCCTCAAAAGCACAGTTTCTAAAATAGCTCTGAAAAATACAAAAATATGACATAAAAATGAAATCTGGAGCACTTTCCAGTATCATTCGCGCACTTCAAAAAGGGTCGCAAGTCGAGATAAATGATGCCAAAAAAGAATGCATTTTATGCCCAATCTGGCGGTGTAACAGCAGTTATTAATGCCAGCGCCTGCGGTGTCATTGAAGCTGCGCGCGAAAACAAAGATAAGATTGGCAAGGTATACGCTGGTCGCAATGGCATTATCGGTGCACTGCGCGAAGACCTGATCGATACCAGTAAAGAATCCGCCAGCGACATTGCAGCTCTGCGTCACACACCCTCTGGTGCTTTTGGCTCCTGCCGTCACAAGCTGCAAGATTACAATGAAAACAATGCGGAATATGAGCGCCTGATCGAAGTATTCAAAGCACACAACATAGGCTACTTCTTCTATAACGGTGGTGGCGATTCTGCTGACACCTGCCTGAAAGTTTCCCAGTTATCGAAAAAAATGGGCTATCCCATTCAGGCCATCCATATTCCAAAAACTGTGGATAATGATTTGCCTTTCACCGACAACTGCCCTGGCTTTGGCTCTGTCGCCAAATACGTCGCTGTATCGACCAAGGAAGCCAGTCTTGATATCGCCTCCATGTGCGAAACCTCCACCAAAGTATTTATTCTTGAGGTGATGGGCCGTCATGCGGGTTGGATTGCGGCAGCCAGTGCTTTGGCCTCTGAAAAAGCGGGTGATCCACCCCATATTATCCTATTCCCAGAAATACCTTTCGTACGGGAAGACTTTATCGCGCGGGTAGAAAAAGTCGTCGTACAACACGGTTACTGTGTAGTCGTTGCCTCAGAGGGAGCCCAATACCCAGACGGGGCATTGATCTCTGGTTCCATGAGCACCGATGCCTTCGGTCACCAACAACTCGGTGGCGTTGCCCCGACACTGGCCAGTATGGTAAAACACGCACTGGGCTATAAATACCACTGGGCTCTGGCTGATTATCTACAACGCTCTGCACGTCATATTGCCTCGGCTACTGATGTGGAGCAGGCCTATGCCGTGGGTCGCGCTGCGGTAGAGTATGCACTGGAAGGTAAAAATTCAGTGATGGTCACCATTGAGCGTAACAAAGGGAAAACCTATTCCTGGAGCCTCGGGGAAGTACCTCTGGACAAAGTGGCCAATGTAGAAAAGAAAATGGGCCGTAGCTTTATTACTCGCGATGGCTACGGTATTACTCAGAAAGCCCGGGACTACCTGGAACCATTAATTCAAGGTGAGGACTACCCTCCTTACAAAAATGGTATTCCCCAGTATGTGCAGCTCGCCAAGGTACCGGTGAAGAAAAAGCTGGACACCCCCTTTGAGATTTAAATCCGAAGGGCTTTATAAATAAACAGAGCCCTCAGCCCTTCAGCATAAACGTGACGGGCCCATCATTGCACAGGGTGACCTGCATATTGGCGCCAAAAACACCTGTTGCTACAAAGGTGGTAACGGAACCCCCTGAACCCTGATTCGCTTGGGAAACAAAATAGTCATATAGCATTTCTGCCACATCTGGCGATGCTGAAGAGGTAAAGCTTGGCCTCAACCCTTTTCGGGTATCCGCAGCCAAGGTAAATTGAGGAACAATCAGTAAACTGCCATCTATCTGCTGCACATTGAGGTTCATTTTTCCTTCGTCATCAGGGAATATTCGATAATTAAGAACTTTGCGCAATAACTTATCAGCAGCACCCTCAGTATCTTCCCGCTCTACACCCAGCAACAACAGAATGCCCTGATTGATTTCTCCGACAGTCTCACCACCTACGTCAACTTTGGCGTTACTAACACGCTGAATCAGACCCAACATAACAAATCCTCTGCCCTGGAGCCTGTTAACATTAATCTAACCTCCTACTACATTGCGGGGCTTGCCCGTCAGGAATGCCTGAATATTCTCAGCCACTTGATTAACCAGTCGCTGACGGGACTCTTGAGCCACCCATGCGCTGTGTGGTGTCACAATCAGATTCGGAATTTCTGAGTTCAGCAGCGGATTTCCGTTGACCGGTGGCTCCTCTGACAGCACATCAACGCCAGCACCACCAATAACTCCATCCTCCAACGCATCAACTAACGCCTGCTCATCCACAATGCCACCGCGAGCACAGTTAATCAGCAGCGCAGTGCTTTTCATCTTCGCCAACTCACGGCGGCCGATCAAATGACGAGTTTCCTCGGTCAGAGGACAATGCAAACTCATCACATCGGCTTGATTGATCAGACTATCGAAAGGGGTTCGCCCTGATTCATCACCATGTCTCCAGGGCAACGAAGCAATCTTTACATCCATACCAAATGCCTGACCAACCGCTGCGACACCACGACCCAATTCGCCATAGCCCACAATACCCAGTACTTTTCCGGCCAGCTCTTTAACCGGGAAATCCTGTAGACAGAAAAAGGGGCTTTCCGCCCAACGCCCATCAAGTGCCGCCACATTATAATCGGGCAACCGCGTCACCAACGCTAGAATCAAAGCCCAAGTGTGTTGCACCACCGATGCAGAGCCATAACCCAGCACATTGCTGACCACCACCTTGCTCGCGCTAGCTGCCGCAAGATCGATCACATTAGTGCCCGTGGCCAACACACCGATATAACGCAGCCCCGGAGCAGCCGATAATTCTTTTTTCCCAATAGGTGCCTTATTGGTCAACACCAGTTCAGCATCAGCGATACGCTCAGCAACTTGTCCCGGCCGACAAGTACTATAAATAGTCCATTCAATCGGCAGCCCGGTGATCGGCCCGAGATCCACATCCTCGGGGCCTAGGCTATCAATATCGAGAATTATGCCTTTCATATTTTTTGCCTGGAAGCCATCTTGGGGCTATTAAACAGGGCGCCGTGAACCGATTTAGCATTTCCCCGAGCCCCTTAATACTATTTATATGTCTGATTTGGAAGTGTACCTTATGTCATCAAAACCTCGCATTTCTATCCTCTACTGCCCCCGCTGTAATTGGCTGTTACGTTCTGCCTGGCTGGCCCAAGAGTTACTCACGACCTTCTCTGAGGATTTGAGTGAAGTGGCACTCAAACCAGCAGAAAAAGGGGGTACCTTTGAAATCACTCTGGACAATACAGTCATCTGGGATCGCAATCAGGAAGGAGGGTTCCCCGAAGCAAAAGTGTTGAAACAACGTGTACGAGACTGCATTGCCCCCGACCGAACCCTGGGTCACATAGATAGATAAGAGGGTCACATTGACCGCCAAATAGCTTAAGTATTATCAGTGTGGTACAGCCCTCTTCTCTTCTGTCATAATGCGCCGCTTCATAATAAGTAATTAGAGAGATAACAAGATGTCCGAGCGGTTGTTGGGAATCTATGAAAAACTAATCCTGCGTCGCCCTGTCGCCTCAATAGTGGCGGTATTATTGCTTGCCGTAGGTATGGCCTTTGGCCTGCCAAACTTCAAGCTTGATGCATCAGCAGACTCCCTGACACTTGAAAATGACAACAGTCTGACTTATTTCCGTGAATCATTGCTGCGCTACGGTAGCAGTGATTTCCTCGTTGTAACCTACACCCCCTACGAAGGTGACCTGTTTGATGACAAGTCGCTGAACGCACTCAGTGAGATGCACGAGGAATTAGCAAAAATTGATGGTGTTGCCAGCGTCACCTCCATGCTCAATGTACCTCTGTTGTACAGCCCAAAAATTTCTGTCACACAACTTAAAGAAGCACCGCGCACCCTGCTGCTACCAGACACTGACCGGAAGCTGGCTCGTAAAGAGTTCCTCGAAAGCCCGATCTACCGTGACCTAATTCTCAGCAAAGACGGTCAAACCACGGCCTTGCTGGCAATCATGGAGCTGGATGAGAAATATCTGGAGCTGGTAAGTGGACGAGATGCCTTACGGATTAAACGAGATACCGAGGGGTTGTCTCCTGAAGAAGTCATCCAACTTGAACAAATAAGTAAAGAATTTCTGGACTACCGCACCCTTCGCGCTGTCGAGGAGCACCAAAGAGTTGCAGAAATACGTCAAAAAATGTTTCGTTTCAAAGAGCACGCTGAAGTATTTCTGGGTGGCCCCAGCATGATTACTGCTGATATGGTTGATTTTATCAAAAGCGACCTAAACATTTTTGGCACGGGTATTTTGCTGTTTATTATCATTACTCTGGCGGTAATTTTTCGTCAGCTCCGCTGGGTTATATTGCCACTGGTGACCTGTGTTTTGTCCGTAGAAATCATTCTCGGCTATCTCAGCTGGATTGACTGGCGACTCACGGTTATCTCCTCCAACTTCGTCTCACTGCTACTAATTATTACCCTTGCGCTGACCATTCACCTGATTGTTCGCTACCGCGAACTACACCGTGATGCACCAGATAGCAGCCAACTGGAGTTGGTGCGAAATACTGTGATGTACATGGCACGACCCTGCCTCTATACGGTACTGACAACAGTCGTAGCATTTGTTTCACTGGTCGTCAGTGACATACGCCCGGTCATCGACTTTGGCTGGATGATGACGATGGGAATTATACTGGCACTCGTCCTGTCATTTATCATTATTCCGGCCGGAATGATGATTTGGGGTAAGGGAGAAAACACAGACAAAGCTGACAAGTCTGCGGCTTTCACACTCCACTTCTCTCGCTTTACTGAGAAACACGGTGGAATCGTACTTGGCTTGGCGTTCTTGGCAATGCTTATCAGCGGCTGGGGTATTTCCCAGCTACAAGTAGAAAACCGCTTTATTGATTACTTCCGCCCCCACACTGAAATTTACCAAGGGCTATCTGTGATTGACGCCAAGCTGGGCGGCACCACTCCACTTGAAATTATTCTCGATGCACCTGCTATAGATCACGGCTCTATGCGCTCTGACAAAGGTGGAGATACCGCAGCGGTGGATAATGCCAATAGCGGCCCCTTTGCCGGGGCATATGGAGATAGTAATGAGAGTGAAGCTGGTTCTTATGATGACCCTTTCGCCGATGACGACTTTGATGACCCCTTCGCAGATGACGACACGTCAGAAGGTACTGAGCATAGCTACTGGTTAACCGGCGCCGGTGTTGAAGATCTGAGAAAGCTACATGTCTACCTTGAATCTTTACCAGAAATTGGCAAGGTGAGCTCTCTGGTCACCGTTACCGATGTAGCCTCTGACTTGTCAGGCCACAAGCTCAATGATCTTGAACTGGCATTAATGCCGCAGATGCTGTCGGAAGAAAATGCCGAGCTTCTCCTCAATCCCTATATTAATCAGGAGCATAATCAGGCTCGGATCACCCTGCGGGTCAATGAAACTCAAGGTGAACTGAACCGTAACGACCTACTGGCCAAAATTCATCAGTTTGCCATCACTGAGGCAGGCTTCGAGGCAGACCAAGTAAATTTCACCGGACTGCTAGTACTTTATAACAACATGCTTCAGAGCCTCTTCCGCTCTCAGATCATGACTTTGGGTACTGTATTTCTCGGTATTATGGCGATGTTCCTGGTGCTATTCCGGTCAGTGTCCATTTCCCTGATCGCTATTCTCCCTAACTTTTTAGCGGCAAGTGTCGTACTCGGCGGCATGGGCATTGCTGGCATTCCGCTCGACATGATGACCATCACTATCGCGGCCATCACCGTGGGTATCGGTGTTGACCACGCCATCCACTACATCACCCGTTTCAAACGGGAGTTTGAAGTCGATCGTGATTACGTTGCATCCATGCACCGGGCTCATGCCAGTATAGGACGGGCACTGTTCTATACAGCAATCACCATTATTGTGGGCTTCTCCATTCTGGCACTGTCCAACTTTATTCCGTCGGTTTATTTTGGGCTGCTCACATCACTGGCGATGATTGCAGCGCTGCTAGGCTCCATGACATTACTACCCAAGCTGATTCTGATTCTCAAGCCACTGGGGAAATAATACCGGCTGACCATACCGGGGTCTCAGTGAGGCCCCGGTATGGTCAGCCTTCCCAACTAGTGACAGAAATGTAATGAGCAACCAACATAACCTGTCTACACCAAATCACCTTATTGGCGGCGGAACCAAAAAAGTTCTCTATACACTCAATACTGTCCGAAAAATTGGCCTCAAAAATTCATCTAAAGCGCTGACATCAAAAAATACCTGTAAAGCTTGCGGGCTGGGCATGGGTGGCCAACAGGGTGGGATGACTAACGAGTTGGGGGAATTCCCCGCCGTCTGCAACAAAAGTATTCAGGCACAATCAACCGATATACAACCGGCTATCCCGTCAGAAATATTTCAGCATTCACTTTCTGAGCTACGTGAATTAAGTAGCTACGAGATCGAACATCTCGGCAGACTTGGCAATCCACTTTTCAAGGAGAAAAATGCCAACCACTTTCGGGAAGTCAGTTGGGCATGGGCACTGACCTATGCCGCTGAAAAATTTTCTACAACTGAACCGTCTCGATCTTTTTTCTACTCTTCTGGCAGATCCTCCAACGAAGCTGGTTTTGTTTTTCAATTATTGGCTCGACTTTACGGCACCAATAACGTCAATAACTGCTCCTACTACTGCCACCAAGCGACCAGTGAAGCGCTGGGCTCCACCATTGGTACAGGTACGGCCACTGTGGAACTGGAAGACTTGTCTCACTGTGACATGGTCTTTGTTATCGGCGCCAACCCGGCATCTAACCACCCTCGCTTTATTCACCAACTCAAGGGTGTACGTGACCGAGATGGCAAAGTGATTATCATCAATCCAGCCAAAGAACCTGGGCTGGTTCGTTTTGCCGTACCAAAAAGTGCCAAATCCATGATCACTGGTGGTACTTGGATTGCCAGTGAATACTTGCAACCTGCTATTGGTAGCGATATCGCTCTATTTAAGGGTATTGCCAAATCGGTACTGGAAAAGCAGGGCGAAAATATTGACTTTATTACCCAATATACCGAGCAATTTGATGCTTTCAGGCAGGATATTGAAAACACCCACTGGCAAACCATTGAGCAGACTACCGGTATTTCCCGTGAGCAGATTCACAAGGTGGCCGATCAATATATAGCGGCACAGCACGTCATCTTCGCCTGGGGTATGGGGATGACACACCACCAACACGGCGTTGAAAATATCGAATATATTTCTAACCTGTCCCTATTGCGGGGCATGATTGGCAAACCGGGCGCAGGACTCCTTCCCCTACGTGGTCATAGTAATGTTCAAGGCATTGGCACCATTGGCGTCAAACCCGTGTTAGCTGAAGATATCTTTCATAACATTGAGTCTGAGTTCGGCACTCAACTACCCACGTCTAAAGGCATGGACACACTGGCCTGTGTTGAAGCGGCCCATAAGGGTGAGATAGATACCGCCCTGATAATGGGTGGTAACCTCTATGGCGCCACCCCGAATTCCACTTGGGCAGAAGAGGCACTGGATAACATCGACTTCAAGCTATTTTTAACCACCACACTGAACCCCGGACATGTTCATGGCTGTGACACCAGCGAAAGTATGATCCTCCCTGTCACTGCTCGTGATGAAGAGTGGCAGCCCACCACGCAGGAATCCATGTTCAATTATGTACGGCTCAGTGACGGGGGTATCGATCGCCATGAAAACACCCGCCCCGAAGTGGTGGTGCTTAGCGATTTCGCACAACAGTTATTAGTAGATAGCCCGATAGATTTTAGCCAATTCAAACAGCACAAAAATATTCGTGAAGCCATTGCCAAGGTTATTCCAGGTATGGAGCAACTAGCTGATATTGATGTGAAAAAACAGGAGTTTCACATCGGAGGTCGGTTAAAACACGGGCCGAAATTTAATATACCAGGAGGCAAAGCCCTCTTTAAAGTACAACCATTGCCACCCCAATCAAAAAACCCAGAATACCCCTTCACCCTAATGACTGTGCGTAGCGAAGGTCAATTCAACACCATTATTTATGAGGAAACAGACAGCTACCGCAATACTCAAGAGCGATGGTCGGTATTAATGAGCCCCACTACTATCCAGCGCTTGGGCATTCATAACAGTGTGGTCAATCTGGTTTCTGCCTATGGTCAAATGGATCACGTTCGAGTTTATCCTTTCGATTTACCCGATAATAATCTGATGGCCTATTTCCCTGAAGCAAATGTGCTTATCGGCTGTGAAAGTGACCCTCGCAGCAAGACGCCGGCATTTAAATCTGTACCAGTGAATATTGAAATTGTTTAGGTCACGTTTAACGCTCTAGTCTAGCTATCTATTTTTCAGAAGGATTCACCTTGAATACTGTTTATATATACAGTATATTTACAAGAATGAAAGCCTCCCTCCTACCACTATCAACCTTTACTCAACCTGCCCTTCTCCCTCTATTTAGCGTGGCTGTCCGCGCAGGATTTCCAAGTCCCGCTGATGATTTTATAGAGACGCCACTGGATCTCAGAGAACACCTGATCAAACATCCTTCTGCTACATTCTTTGCCCGAGCAGAGGGAGACTCGATGACCGGCTTCGGCATTTTCAATGGCGACTTATTGATTGTGGATCGTGCCTTACAACCACAACATGGGGATGTGGTCATCGCCGCCATTGATGGTGAACTCACCTGTAAGGTGTTGGACATGCACGAAAAATTATTACGTTCTGGCAACGTTCGTTATCAGCCCATTGAATTACACGATAATGCCGACTTATTGATCGAGGGTGTGGTGATTCATTCCGTACGCCATCATCGATGTTCGCGTTAGTCGACTGCAACAGCTGCTATGCCAGCTGTGAACAAATTTTTCGCCCTGATCTCCGCAATAAACCAGTCGTCGTTTTAAGTAACAACGATGGCTGTATCATCGCCCGATCTAAAGAGGCGAAAGCGTTGGGTATTCCCGGCCTTCACGCCTACTTCAAAGTACGTCACTTGATCGAACGTCATCGGGTGGCAGTATTTTCCAGCAACTTCCGTCTCTACGGCGATATCTCCCATCGAGTAATGGATACCCTGCGCCACTTCAGTCCCGATATTGAAATTTACAGTATCGACGAAATGTTCCTTGAGTTGTCCGGCATTAACCAAGAGTTCAATCACTACGGTCAGAAAATGAAGCAGGCCATTTGGCAACAAGTACGGATGCCCGTAAGCGTAGGCATCGCTCCCAGTAAAACCCTATCCAAACTGGCCAACCACGCAGCCAAGATCATTCCCAGTTGTGAGGGTGTCTGCCTACTCGACAGCCCCCATAAATGGCAATGGTTGTTGCGCCGGGTTCCGGTAACAAAAGTGTGGGGCATTGGTTCCCGTCTTGGGCGACGGCTAGCGGATATGTCGATTCATACAGCCTGGGAGCTGGCCAGCAGCAACCCAAAAACTATTCGCCGCCAATTTAATGTCTGCGTAGAGCGAACCGTCGAAGAACTCAACGGCAACCCCTGTCTGATGCTGGAAGATGTTCCTCCCGATAAAAAACAGATTTACTGCACCCGCTCTTTTGGTGAAAAGCCCACCGAAATCACACCTCTGTTACAAGCGGTGAGCCTCTATGCCAATCGAGCAGCTGAGAAACTAAGAAAGCAACAACACCTGGTACTGACCATTCATGTTTTTATCCATACCTCACCCCATCAACCCAACTATTACAGCAATAGCACGGTGGTAAAACTACCCTATCCCACCGATGACAGCCGAGTTATCTCCGCCTACGCCAAACAAGCTCTTCGCTCGATTTACCGAGCCGGTCACGCCTACCTCAAGGCGGGTGTTGGCCTGATAGAACTGACCGCCAGGAAGTATCACCAACAGGATATTTTTCAGACACATCAAAGCAAAAGGACAGATGAACTAATGAACACACTGGATAACATCAATCAGCGCTATGGCCGAGGCACTGCCTTTATCGCCGGAGAGGGGATAAAAAAACGCTGGTCTATGCGTCAGAAACACTGCTCACCTCACTACACCACCAACTGGAATCAGCTACCAATAGTGCGCACCTAAAAGCATCCACCACGGGGATACAAAAAACGACAACTGGGTAGGCACCACCCATTCAACAACTTTACAGCTGCTATAGTGTCAAAGAAGCTAATCCTCATGGCCAAGATGGAGGGAGGGTGTGCGGCTAACCGTTATATTGTTGACCTTGATAGCAGCCGCTGCACAAGGGCAAACTGTTTACAAGTCTGTCAATGCCGACGGCACTATTACCTACAGCGATGAACCTGTGGAGAATAGTGTGCTGGTAGAAATACTGGACCTCAAAAACAGCAGTGACACCGAGCAAGCCTCTGCTGAATCAGCAGCAAGAATTGAGCAGATGTCACAGGTAAGCGACCGCCTTAAGCAGGATCGCCTGGAAAGGAACAAGATCCGCCAAGCACAGGAAGAACTGGCGCTGGCCAGACAGCAGCTCTCTCCGCCTCTGATTTATAGAGAAGAATACTACTCTTCGCACTACCCTTATTATCGTCACCGTCTGTTTAGGCCGCGATTCACCCATCCTCACAAACAGCGCGACCTAAACAACAGATCTGTGCTGGTACCAAAATCTAAACTATTAACACCCAATATATTCCGTGACAGGCCTTCATCCCATAGCCCAAGAAAGAGCCATAGAAATAGTCAACACAGGGGTAGTCATATGGATCGCAACAGAGATCGATGAACGGCGACTACAACCATGTCTGGAGACACCGTAAAAATCCCTGGTCTGGTATTTCCCGAATACTCATATTTGGCATCTCAATCGTACTGCTGGATATATTTACCTCATTAAAAGACCGCTTGGAGCGGCCACTGGAATGGATCACCGCACTAATGCTTTCCTTGAACTATGG
>DRHD01000388.1 GCA_011049795.1 Porticoccus sp. | reverse complement strand
GACTGCTCCACTTTCACCACAGGCACTGGAGCCTCAGGTGAAATACGCGAGGTAGCACCATGCCAATAGCGGTCCAGCATCAAATCTCCTACTACGAGAACTTGGGCTTTATCGAATCGGGGCACAACCAGCTTCATCCGCTTTGGGTGCAGGTGCCTCTTTGGTGGGTATTGTGGGGAAGGACGAAGCGGCAGAGTCGCTCTCCACACGCCTTCAATCTGCGGGCATTCATGCTGACTTTCAGGTTTCTGCATCCAAGCCCACCATCACAAAGCTGCGAGTTATTAGTCGACATCAGCAGCTGTTGAGGCTTGATTTTGAGGACGTATTTGAGGCGGAAGATGCTGATCAGTTGCCTCAAAAAGTTGAGCAGTTACTCGGAAATGTAGGGGCGCTAATCCTGTCGGACTATGCCAAGGGAGCTCTGCAAAATTCTCAGGCACTGATTGCTTCGGCCCGCCAGGCAGGCGTGCCTGTATTAGTCGATCCTAAAGGGGGTGATTTCGATGCCTATCGAGGGGCCACTTTATTAACTCCAAATCTGTCCGAGTTTGAGGCGGTGGTTGGTGCCTGCCTGAATGAGCAGTCGCTGGTGGAGAAAGGGGCGGAACTTCTGGATAGGTTGGACTTGGACGCACTCTTGATTACTCGCAGCGAACACGGCATGACGTTGTTGCGCAAGGACATGCCTGAGTTACATTTGCCTGCACGAGCACGTGAGGTGTTTGATGTTACTGGTGCTGGGGATACCGTGATCTCGGTACTTGCTACGGCAATTGCTGCGGGTGCTGAGCTTCCAGATGCTGTGGCAATGGCTAATATTGCTGCAGGACTAGTGGTAGGAAAACTAGGTACCGCCACCATCAGTATGCCGGAATTACGGCGTGCAATTTCTGAGGAGCAAGGTTCAGAAAGAGGCGTGGTCAATGAGGAGCAGTTACTGGTCGATGTGGCCGATGCCCGTGCCCATGGCGAGCGTATCGTTTTTACCAACGGCTGTTTTGATATTCTCCACGCAGGGCATGTGGGTTATCTGGAGCAAGCGCGCAAGCAGGGTGATCGACTGATCTTAGCAATCAATTCTGATGCTTCGGTGACGCGTTTGAAAGGTGAAGGTCGTCCGATCAATCCCGTTGAGCGTCGTATGGCAGTGTTGGCTGGCCTCGAGGCAGTTGATTGGGTGGTGCCCTTTGAAGACGATACACCTGAGCGACTACTTGAGTTGATTAAGCCAGATATTCTGGTGAAAGGCGGTGATTACAGTCGTACCGAGGTAGTTGGTTGGGAAATCGTTGAAGGTTACGGTGGCGAGATTAAAGCGTTGGATTTCCTGGACGATTGTTCAACCACCGCGATTGTCGAAAAAATTCAGGATAAGTAGGGGCTCAGAGAAGTAAGCCCCCTCCCATTACTTTATGGCAGGGTATTACGAACGGACTTTATCAATATTGTCCGCTAGATGTTGGGGGTTGATTGTTCCTACAATGGCACTGCTCACACCAGTGTGACCAAAAATCATATCAAAGCTCTTCTTAACGGGGTCTTCATCTGACGGCAATGCTGCATGACCACTTGCCAGTGCTTTTTTGATAAATACCCCTTTGTTGTGATCCCGGCAATAATCGATAACAGGGACTTCAGCGTCATACTGCAGGTTCCAGGTGACCATCACACCGTCAGATTGTTCAGCGGCTAACAAGCCGCCAGCAACGGTCTTGGCCGACATACCAAAAGCCCGAATTTTTCCTTCTGCCTTGAGTTCCGCCAATGCTTCCAGCGTGTTGTGTTCCCGAATGATCGTTTCATCATTGCCATCCGAGTGTACCAGGACAATATCAATCACATCTGTTCTCAGGCGCTTGAGACTTCGTTCCACACTGAAACGAGTGTGTTCGGGGGTAAAGTCAAAACGCGATTGGCCGTCTTCAAACTCTTCACCCACCTTGCTACAAATAACCCACTGATCTCGTTGACCTGAAAGCAGTGAGCCCAAGCGCTCTTCACTGTTGCCGTAGGACGGGGCTGTATCGATGAGGTTAATACCAAGGCTGCGAGCCAGACTAATGAGATTGGCGGCCTCTCGATCATCAGGGATGATAAAACTTTCAGGGTATTTCACGCCTTGGTTACGGCCAAGTTTTACCGTGCCGAGGCCTAAAATACTGACATCAATACCGGTGCTGCCAAAGGGACGTTTGGGTAGCAAAACTAATCTCCAAAAGCCGCATCCCAAGGCGTTGGTGCCAAGGGTGGTCGGTCCAAAAATGCTAGTTCAGGTGCGTCCCCTCGGGAAGGGAGCTGTGAATGCTGGTGAAGTAGCTCAATCACTTCATCAGCCAAGTTGGGTGATAGTGTTAACTTGGTGGGCCAAGCGACAATCATATTCGGGCATTCTTCAGCAGCACTGGCAAAGGCCTTGTCGGGGCGAGCAAAATTACGTTGCCTGGGTTCTGCCCGATCTACGGGTAATGTAGCCCATCGAGCCTTGGATAAATCCACCCAGGGCATCAATTCCTCAAGCTCTTTTTTGGCGTTAGCGATCACCTCCTCTGGTGAGAGGTTGGCACCCTTTTCTGCCAAGGTGCCGCCTAAGTACCAGACCTGGGTACCATCGTCACAGGGGTGGCTGGAAATGGTCAGGCGAGGCGTCGTTTCTGCACCGAGGCAATGACCGAAAAAACGGTGGGGGTAGGTATGTTTGACCATGACTTGTTGCAATGGTCGACGTTGCATTTGGGGCGACTCAATGCCTAGTTCTTTTAGTAGGCTCTCGTTTCCTTGACCTGCCGTTAAAACAAATTGCCCTGCTTTCAGGCGGTGGACATGGCCATCGTAGGTGAAGTCCAGAGTTACTTTTTTGTCAGGCAGGTGATGCCATTGAGCTTTGTTCCAGTCGATATGAAATATTCGTTCCCGGCAGTTATCGGCCAATGCTTTTACGACGCTGGGCACGTCCAACACTATGTCTACCAGCTTATAGAGGCTGCCATTAAATGCACTGTGTTGAAAAACAGAGGGGCGGTCCTTGCGGCTAACTTTGGTCACACGGCCACGGGTCGCTTTGCTGGCAAGGAAGGTGGTCATTCTGGATAGTGCGCTGGCGCTTGACCACATATAAAAATGGTCACTGAGTGTTTTAGCACCCGTTAAATCTACGTTGCCTTTTCCTTCCATACAGGCCTGCCAGTGAGCAGGCATATCCGCAATAGCTTCTGAGGCGCCAGATAATGTGCCGCTTAGTGTGTACTTTATCCCTCCATGGATCATTCCCTGACTGGCGACTGTTTGCTCACCACCGAGTGCGGTTTGTTCAAGCAGTAGGGCTGTCTCTTATACACATCT
>DRHD01000387.1 GCA_011049795.1 Porticoccus sp. | reverse complement strand
TGGCATAGCGCCAGCCATTTTCACCACCGTACATTAGGGCAAGAGTGGGAAGTAACATGGCACCAGCAGCGGAGCCAAAGTTACCCCAGCCGCCGTAGACGCCTTCTGCAAGACCCACCTGTTTGGCGGGGAACCATTCACCTACCATGCGAATACCAATCACAAAGCCGGCACCCACAAAGCCCAGTAAGAAGCGGAATAGCGCGAGTTGTTCGTAGGAGTTGGCCGTGGCGAAGAGTAAGCAAATACCACCGGATATGACGAGTAACCCACTGTACACGTGTCGTGGGCCAAACTTATCCACCATCATTCCAATAATGATCCGTGCTGGAATCGTCATGGCGACGTTTAAGATCATCAGTGCCTTGACCTGCTGGCTGGTGAGATCAAAGGCTTCCTTGATCACCGCCAGCATAGGGGCATGACTAAACCAGACCACAAAGGTGAGAAAAAATGCAAACCAAGTGATGTGGAGTGTTTTGATCTTTGGGTCTTTAAAGTCCAGCAAATTGATTCTTGCATCAGACATTGTGCTTTTCTCCTCGTCAGAGATGGTGTCTCTGGTATCAATAAAAATACTTGCCACGTAGCAAACTGAGTTGAATGGTAGGTGGCACAGTGAATTTAATAATTTGTGCGGGTAACCGACTTGATCCAAGTCATCGTTAATTTCAACCATATTGGCTCATGTGGAGAAGGCTACTACCAAAGAGGTAGAAGCGAGATAAAATAAATACATATAAAACAATTGGTTGCAGGGTTTATGCGTGACTGTATCCGGAGGTGAGCGGTGAGCAATTATTTGGTAGTACTTCTTAAAAACTGGTGGTTGAGTTGATGTTTTCTGTAACTGTTGATATGCGTCAATTGAAAAAGATCAGGTTGGCATCAGTATTTACTCAAGACCTTTTTTTATGAGAGGTGGTTTTTTGTAACCCTCTCCTTAATCGCAAGTTGCGAGGTGTACGCCATGAAAACTATTTTTGCTGCTATTGACCTGGATTCTAATGTAGAAAATATTCTTGATGCAGCCAAAGAGTTAGCTAGGGTTTTTGATTCCGAACTGATACTGGCCACGGTGGAAAAAGAACTACCGGGTACAGAGGGTGCTGAAGATGAGTTGGTCAAAGATGAACTCACCGATGCTTATGGTGATGATGTCCACGAGCTTCATACGCTGGCCAAAAATGTTGCCGCAGAAGGCATCGATTGCCGGGCCATTATTTTGGAGGGCACCACAGCTGGCCAGATAGTTCATGCGGCGGATGAACTGAATGCTGATTTAATTGTTATTGGTAACCATGGACATAGTCCCATCTACGACACCCTGGTTGGCGGGGCGGCCCCCGGTGTTGTTCACCTAGCCAAACAGAAAGTATTGTTGGTACCTGTTGAAGACTGATTTATGACCCTACACAGTTTGCGCCCGGATATTTCTGGGCGCTCATTTTTTTATTCCTGAAAGGACGTTGCCATGGAACTTATTTGTCCGGCTGGCAGTTTGCCGGCCCTAAAAGCGGCCGTGGATAACGGTGCCGATGCGGTTTATATCGGCTTCAAAGATGATACTAATGCACGGCATTTCGCTGGCTTGAATTTTAATGACCGTAAAGCGGTAAAGGCACTGGAGTATGTCCGTGCCCACAATGTGAAGCTATTTGTAGCGATCAATACCTATCCACAACCTCATAGCTGGTCTCGCTGGAAGGATGCTGTGGATCAGGCAGCTGATTTACAGGCCGATGCACTCATTATTGCTGATATGGGTGTGCTCGATTACGCTCGAGAGCGATATCCAGATCTCAATCTTCACCTCTCTGTTCAGGGCTCTGCTACTAACATAGATGCGTTGGCATTCTATAAAAAGACATTTGGTATTAAGCGAGCGGTATTACCCAGAGTGTTGTCGATGGCCCAGGTAAAACAGGTCGCTGCCAGCAGCCCAGTGGATTTGGAAGTATTTGGCTTTGGCAGCCTTTGCATCATGGCCGAGGGTCGCTGTCATTTGTCATCCTATGTCACCCCGGAATCACCTAACACTTGCGGTGCTTGTTCTCCAGCCAGTGCCGTTCGCTGGGAAGAGACCGAGAAAGGCCGAGAGTCCCGGTTGAATGATGTACTTATCGATCGGTTCAGTGAGGGTGAAAATTCGGGTTATCCGACACTTTGTAAAGGTCGTTTTCAGGTAGAAGGGCAGACCTACAATGCACTGGAAGAACCCACTAGCCTTAATACCCTGCAACTGATCCCTCAATTAGATGAGATTGGCGTCAAGGCCATCAAAATAGAAGGGCGGCAGCGGAGTCCGGCCTACGTGGAACAGGTGGTCAGAGTTTGGCGTGAAGCACTCGATAACTACAAAAAAACAGGTAGCAATTTTGCTCCAAGAGGGGAGTGGCTTGATGCGCTGGCTAATGTATCTGAAGGAAGCCAGACAACACTGGGCGCCTATTCCCGGCCCTGGCAATAACCGACTCATGCTTCAGTTGGTCATATTCCTCTCCGTCAGGCGCCCTCAGTCACACACCCTATGTCACAAAAAAAGAGCACACCGATGAAATTATCACTGGGTCCGATTCTCTACTACTGGCCACACCAAAAGGTGGCTGATTTTTACCAGCAGGCGATTCAATCTCCCGCAGATATTATCTACCTAGGTGAGACCATTTGCTCAAAGCGTCAGGAACTTCGTACGCCCGATTGGCTTGAGCTGGCCTCAGCATTATTGGAGTCCGGTAAAGAAGTGGTGCTCTCTACCCTCGCGTTGATTGAGGCCCGCTCAGAGCTGTCCAGCCTGCGTAAAATTTGTGACAACAGTGGTTGTCTCATAGAAGCCAACGACATAGCGGCGGTGGAATTATTATCAGAAAAAAAACTGCCCTTCGTGGCCGGAACATCCATCAATATCTACAATGCCCACACATTACACATTCTCCACAAGGCGGGATTACAACGATGGGTGATGCCGGTCGAGCTGAACCGTACCACCTTGCAAAATATCTTGACTGATGCACAAAAAATGGGCTTTGCCGATAAGATAGAAACAGAAATCTTCAGTTATGGGCGACTGCCACTGGCCTACTCGGCTCGTTGTTTTACTGCCCGGGCTAAAGACCTGCCGAAAGATGACTGTCAGCTAAAGTGCATAGATTATCCCGATGGTATTCCTCTGCATACTCAGGAGAATCAGTCACTGTTTACTATCAATGGTATCCAGACCCAGTCGGGACAAATTTACAATCTCCTCGATGAGTATTCCACCATGGCGGAGATAGGTGTGGATATTATGCGAGTTAGCCCTAAGAGTACTGGTACGTTTGAGGTGTTGGAGCAGTTTAATCGAGCTATCCGTGGGGAAGGAGCTACAGCTCAGCTGATTGCCAGCGATCTCAAAAATGAGGAGTTCTGCAATGGTTACTGGTATGGCCTACCTGGTATGGCAGCTACTTAGGGCCTGTTAACACTATTTGGAATGTCTCTGTTATGACTTGAAAGCGGGCTGTTTTAAGCGTGTCTTCTAGGGGAGTTACAGGGCTAGGAGCGCACTGACTGACAGGTCAAATGCTCGCGCAATTCTATAAAGGTTGGCAAGGGTTATATTCTCAGTTTCTCCACTTTCTATCCGTTGATATTGGCGCAGTGATAATCCCAGCGCCTGCATATCCTCCTGAGTAAAACCCTTTTGGTGCCGCAGGGACACAATGCGTTTCCTCAGCTGTAGGCTGAACTGCTGGAACTCACTGTAGAGGGGGGTATCCGGTTCAATACTGCGTTTCATTTTATTATTCTCATTCTGGACACGCCATTAATGTCATGTTTTAATCATTCTGACAACGCCATATATGGCGTAATGGGCAGGGAGGGGTGCGAATGTCGCAGACAAAGCTCGACCAACAGACGAGTCAAAACAGGTGCTCACAGGAGCAGTTAATTCAGCTCTACGATGAATTGGCTGAGGTGGTAGCACTTAATAGCTTCTTGTACGACGCCTTTATGAGCCTTGCTGGTGATGAGCAAACTGGTATCGAACCCAACACGACTATTGGCTTGTCCGTTATATGCCGTTGGCTGAAGCAACGGCAGGAAGGCTTGAAGAAGCGCTTAAAAATTCTTGTGGGGTGAGAAGAATGGTGTGGCAGGAGGCTAGGAGTAGAGTAGGGCTGAAAGGGGTGTGTGGGGTAGAAAGTAGAACCCCACGTTATACATTAATGTATCAAATCTGGATGAGGCCGGGGTTGGAGGCCAATCTAGATAACGTGTGGCGTCATCAGGAGGCGCAATTATGTGAAGTAGGTGTCGTTGATAGCTGGGTGAGTATCTATGACGGGGGGCGCTGTGAGGCTTTTTTAGTATGGCAGACCAGATCTCATTGGGAGGAAGCAAGTTTATTCTGTAACTTGTTCGAGGAGACTTGTCAGCAACTGGGACACGCAATATTGGGTTGGTATTCACCAGTGGTGGTGGTTGAGTAAAAGAGCTCCTAGTATTTATCGGTATTCGGCCCCGTCAACTCATCTTTCACTTTGTTTGTTAGTCCCTCTAACATCCTACATGCCATTTCCAGTTGTTCATGGCTTAGCTTGCTGGCTATGTGTATTAGCTTGGCTATATCCGGTGACTGTGTTTGATAAGCAGCAATAGGTTCAGCTACTTGAATCGCAGTTGTTTCTGAATCCATCCATCCCTCAGGTTTTTGGAAGGCTTGTTCTAGCATACGAGCTAAGCGTTCACCTACTGATCGTACCTTTCCTGAAGGCAGTTGAGACTTATTGAGGATTTGATTGATGTAGGCGGCATTGGTTCCTGTTCTGCGAGCTAGTTCTGCTTGGTTTCCGCCCGCTTCAATGAGTAGAGCTTGTAGGTTGTGATATCGAATATCCTGAATTTTCATTGCTATGGCTTCCTGTCCAAGTTGTGTAAGTTTAGCTTGAAGATAAATAGCGTAAAGGTGTATATTTATACAGTAGTGTATCAGGGAAGAAGGTTATGTCGGCACAGTATGAAAATCAGAATCAGCAAGATCAGTTGTCCAAACTGGTGAGATGGTGCGATGAGCTGGGTGAATTGAGAGCACTTGAAAGCTTTCTTGGTGAAGCGATTAGTCAGATTGCCGCTGGGGGTGGTTTTCTGGAGGTTAATGACTGTACTCATGGCGTGCATTTATTCTGTCGAGAGTTAAACAGGAGAACGGAGGCTTTACGGCTAGATATATACAGTGAGTGTGCCCACCTAAGGAATTAATTCAGCAGCTAAAAATTACTGAAAATAGAGGTATAAGCAATAATATTTGTTGGTGTATCACTAGATCCATTGACCGGTATGGGGTATTAAATGAGAAAAGCATATACTCATATTTTTGATGACGTGTTTCTGTATGTTTGATGCCGCTCCACGAACACTTAAATCCCTAGCCGCTATTGTCTGGTATGGCGGTGTTGTTGCCCTTTTGATTAAAAGCACTAGCCTATTATTGGCAGCGAAAAGAATCCATCCAGATGAAAACTGGGTATGGCTGGCAGCTTTCGGTGGGGTAGTACTTGGTGTTATTAAGGCAAAATATTTGTTCAGACGACTGTGTTTGAAAAACCTAAAAAGAATCGATGCCTTGGTAGACCCTAAGCTTTGGCAGTTCTACCGGATACACTTTTTTATCTTTTTATTTACCATGGTTACGTTGGGATCCCTGCTGTCCCGGTCAGCATTAGCTCAGGGTAACTATTCGATGCTTCTTGTTATGGCATTCGTTGAGTTGTCTGTCGGGATAGCATTACTTGGAAGTTCACCTTGTTTTTGGAAAAAAATAGAAAGTTGAGTTTTTATTGGGGAATGGTTAAAAGAATTAATTAAGTAATAACTTTTTAAATAGCTTACTTTTCTTGTTTTATAAAGGTGCCGGTAAGTTAAAAAAGATAAGTTTAAATAGCCGCTGCCAGTTTTCCTGCACCGGACAAGGTTTGCTGCAACACAGATGGCAGTGCATCCAGTTCTACACTATCCAACAAATTTTTTAATTCCAGGCCGAGTTCGGTATCCCCCTCAATGCTTAGTTCCCTCCTAAAGAAGAGGGTGTCAGGGTCTTCCTGGCGGGAAGCAAGCAGAACAAAGGCTTTGGCTGTTCCGCTGATAGTGGCATCTGAGGACCCATTTAGCGGCAGGATTTTTAATTGACCATTTAGGTAGCTGAGTCGCCAGCCAATACCGGCGTCTTCTACTGAAATTTTGAGTACTCTGTTGGAGAGAAATTCCAAGTCGCCCTCAGTAATGGGTTCCAGTAAAAACTGTTTTAGTAGCCGCTCTAACAGGAATTTTTGTGGGGGGAATGGTGCTAACCGCAGTGCAGAAAACAGTATTGGTTCCACACGACGAATCAATTTGGCGGGAAGTGTTGTTGTAAAAGCCAGTGGTTTTTCCAAAATGGATTCTCCCGAAGGGTTCTAGCAGCGTTACTTAACCCGGTTTTCCACAGCCCATACGGCTGCTTCAACCCTTGAGCGAAACCCCAATTTTTTAAGCAGGTGTTTAACATGTACTTTAACCGTGGCTTCGACAATATTTAGTTGGCGACCGATCATTTTATTACTGAGTCCTTCAGCGATCATTTTGAGAATTTCTTTTTCTCGTCGAGTCAGTGAATCGTAGCCACTTCCTCTATCTTTGCTGGTGTCATCACGAAGGGCTTTGGCCAGAACTTCTGTGAGGTCTTCAGACAATACCATCTTGCCCGAGCAGGCCTCACGAATTCTGTCGACGAGCCTTTCAGGTTCCATATCCTTCAGTAGATAACCGTCAGCTCCAGCCTTGAGGGCTGCGACAACATCGTTGGTGTCATCAGATACAGTAAATACTACGATGTGACAGGTAACGCCTGCATTTCGCATAGCTTGCAGTGTCTCAATGCCGTCCATGCCTTTCATTGAGAGATCGAGCAATACCAGGTCGGCTTCTTTTTCCTGTACAAGCTGTATGGCATCTTCGCCATTGCTGGCTTCACCGATCACTACCATATCATCTTCTAATTCGACGAGCTGCCGCACGCCCTTGCGTAGCAGTGGGTGGTCATCAACCAGAATTAATTTACTTATGGTATCGCTCACGATAGACCTCGTTATGATTCTGTATCAGCTATGCAGCGACCGGCAGTTTAATACCCCAGTACCCGTCATGAGTTGATCTCGCTCAGTCTTATCATATATCAGCGAAATACTTCTGGGGTAAATGTGAGTGCTACAGTAGTGCCAGCATGTTCTGAACTTGGGCCAATAGCTAAAGTACCATGTACCAACTCGGCTCGTTCTTGCATGATTGAAAGCCCATAGTGGTGATCTTTGTAGGGGTTATCAGGGATTCCGATACCGTTGTCTACTACTTTGAATATAACTTTATTGTTGTCCCCATGTTCGCACACAAGCTCTATAAGGTTGGCTTTTGAGTGTTTCACTGCGTTGGTGATGGCCTCGCGAATAATCTGTAGCACATGAATGTCTTCGTTGGGAGACAGTGGGCAATGAACGAGGCCATAATCGAGCACTACATCAATATCCTCTTTCATTTTATCGCATTCATCGATAGTGGTTTTCAGCGCGAGGTATAGGGTCGGTACATCCAGTTTTAACCGGAAGGTGGTCAGTAGTTCTCGGAGGTGTTTATAGGCGGCATCCAACCCTTGTTGTAGATCTTCAAGCCCCTCTCGAATCTTCTCCTCGGGTGCATTTCGGTCAAATAGCTTGGAAATTCTGGCCACCTGCATTTTCATGTAGGACAAGGATTGTGCGAGAGAGTCATGGAGCTCCCTGGCAATAGTGGAGCGCTCTTCAAATAGCATCAATCGTCGGCTCAACCCTTCCTGATACTGGAGTGCCATGGCAAAGGAGAGGTGCTCGGCTACCGCTTCGATCAGCCGCTGCTGCCAGGGTTTCAATGCGCGATTGTTCTCATTTTTTACATAGAGAAACCCAAAATTGTCACTGGCGTCTTCAATCGGGAACGAAGTTTCACCCTGAGCCAAGTGTTTTTTATCGGGGCGCATAAAGCACTTTACACAATCATCTAGCCGACATGAGTGCTGATCACCCGCGGGTAAAATCAGGTCATACTGATCTTTGCTGGCTTCATTAGCCAGACAAAGGGATAACTGAGATACGCCAGTCAGTTTCTTCAGATCGGTGATAGTCTCTGTGAGTGTTTGTCTATCAATGGGCCCTTCAGATAGTCGTTGAGCAGTGCTGTATAGGAAATCCAGCATTTGATTGGATTGCTGTAGCTGGACTGTTTTTTCGTTGACTAAATCTTCCAGTTTTCGATAGTGACGCGCCAGGCTGGCGGACATGTCATTGAAGGTGCTGCATAGCAAGCCGATTTCGTTGACGGCTTCGTAATAGGTACGGTAGGAAAAGTCACCGATACTTGCATGCTCTGCCGCACGCACTAAATCTTTTAAGGGCTTCACCAAATTTTGGTCTGCGCGCATCACAATAAACACCAGTGCCAGAAAGGATAGGAAGATACTCAAGCCCTCATATATGCCCAGCAGTTCAATTTTATCCTCAGTGTTCTTCTGAATACTGAGCACCAGATTGTCGATATCAGCTACATGATGGTCTACCAGTGCCAGGTAATTTTCATTTGCTTTAGTGATGCTCTCCGTGCTGACGAATTGCCCCGCCAAAAAAGGGGACAAAATTGGTACGACACTGCTTTCCCAGTTGTCTACAACCCGGCTGTAGTTATCTTTGATTGGGTTTTGACCACTTTTTCCGGCAGCCCTGGTAATACTGGACTGGTAGAGTTTTTTGGAAAATAACTGGTATTCACTAGATAGGGCTTCAGCCGTTGCTTCCCACGTATCATCGCCAGATGAGGCCTGCTGTAGTAACACGGCGATACGGTACGATTGCATTCGCATTGACCCTGCGGTGTTAATGGCCTCTGCGTCATGCTGGGTGTTCACGGTAACCAGAAGTGAAACTAGCATACTGCCTAATGCCAGTAGGCCGATCACCACCATAGGGATCAAAACCTGAATGGCTATGGATTGAGAGAATCGCAATTTCTTGCCCGCTAGGGTTGTTGTCATCGTGTTTACCACCAAATACCTGACTGTTTGAGAGTGCCTGTCATACACTTAAATAAAAAATGTAACCTACTGTTTTCAATAAATATTTCTCATTAATACCACTACCACCATAGTGGTAGTGGTGGAGAGTTTGCACTAATGGGCAAACGAAGCGAATTGATGCAGGTCATGTTCCATTCTATCGCCCATCGCTACATTCGGTTCTCATCATTGAACCAATTAAAACCCTATGACCGCAATAAGTGATCAAAAATGGTATAGCCTCGGCGTATGTACGGTAGCGTTTGCTGCCAACTTCGCCGCATGGACGCTATTTTCCATTCTTGGTCTACAAATTCGAACCGACCTTGGTTTGAGTGATACGGCATTTGGGGTATTGCTAGCGACGCCCATTCTTACTGGTGCCTTTGCCAGCTTGGCTTGTGGCATTTTGGCAGAGCGGTTTGGCGGCCGGATTGTATTTTTCTTGCAGACCCTGATTGTCGCGCTGTCACTTTTCTCTTTGCCTTATGCCAAAACCTTCCCCCAATTCCTTGCTTTCGGTTTGGTGCTTGGTATCTCTGGAGGCGCTTTCGCCACAGGCATCAGCTATGTCTACGGTTGGTTTGATCGCTCTATACAGGGCACGGCCATGGGTATTTTTGGTGCGGGTAATGTCGGTGCCGCAATAACCAATCTGGTAGCTCCCATTATTATTATCAACTACGGCTGGCAAGCAGTGCCCAGGTACTACGGCGTGGTGCTGTTGGTAGTGGCTGTGCTGTTTTGGTTGTTTACCCGGTCAGCACCTAAGGCCCGTGTTTCAAAAGAAGACGATGAGCCTCTGGTCAATAAATTGCGTCCGCTGCGCGACCTTCGAGTGTGGCGTTTTGGTCTTTACTACTACTTTGTGTTTGGTGGTTTCCTGGCTCTCACACTGTGGCTACCCCAATACTATGTGGGCGAATACGGCCTGGATTTGAAAACAGCATCGTTTGTCACGCTGCTGTTCACCTTGCCCGCCGCCATTATTAGAGCACCGGGTGGTTGGTTTGCTGATAACTTCGGTGCTCGTCGAATCAACTGGTTGGTGTTCTGGGTCTGTTTGGTCTGCCTGTTCTTCCTGTCATATCCGCCCACCACAATGACTATTCATGGCATTGAGCGTGATTTGTTTCTGGATATTCGCATCTCCCTTTGGATGTTTGTGTTGCTGACATTTGTTGTTGGTCTGGCCATGGGGTTTGGCAAGGCCAGTATTTTTCGAATTATTTATGACTACTACCCGGAGAATGTGGGTGTTGTGGGTGGTGCCGTCAGTGCCATTGGTGCTTTGGGTGGTTTCTCTCTACCGATTTTATTTGGTATTGCGGCAGATCTGACAGGCATTCGCAGCTCCTGCTTTATGTTGCTCTACGGTGTATTGGCCGGCTGTATGGTGTTGATGTTCTACGCCATCAAGCTGGATGCATTCAAGCAACGGGTTAATCAAGCCCGTGCTGATGATTTTTTAACGTTGTAAAACAGTAAGAAAACGAGGAATAACCGCTATGTCTGATCTACAAAAATGGGATGTTGAGGATCCCGAGTTTTGGGAGTCTGAAGGCAAGAAGACCGCCAATAGGAATCTATGGATTTCTATTCCCAGCCTATTGTGCGGCTTCGCCGTATGGCTTTACTGGGGAATCATTACGGTACAAATGCTCAATTTGGGTTTCCCTTTTGCTAAATCGGAGTTGTTTACTCTGATGGCTATTTCGGGCCTTACGGGGGCAACACTGCGAATACCGAGTAGTTTCTTCATCCGGCTCTGTGGTGGCCGTAACACCATCTTCTTTACCACGGCATTGTTGATGGTGCCGGCGGTGGGTGCGGGTATTGCTTTACAAGATATGAATACGCCGCTTTGGGTCTTCCAGGTGCTGGCGCTGTTGTCTGGTTTTGGTGGTGGTAACTTCGCTTCTTCCATGTCCAACATCAGCTTCTTCTTTCCCAAGAAGCAGCAAGGGTTGGCGCTGGGGCTGAATGCCGGGTTGGGTAACTTCGGTGTGACCAGTATGCAAATTCTGGTGCCACTGGCCATGACCTTTGGTCTGTTTGGTGCCATGGGTGGTGATTCCATGATTCTGGAACAAACCTCCGGTACCTTGATTGGTAAAATTCCTGCGGGTACAGAAGCCTGGATTCAGAATGCCGGTTTTGTCTGGTTGTTGTTCCTGGTGCCCCTGGCATTCCTGGGTTGGTTTGGTATGAACAACCTGCGTACACAGGAAGTGTCACCTCATATCCCCAATCCAGTTGGTAGTTTTTTCACTATTTCAGGCATGTTGCTGATTGGTTTTGTTACTGCAGCTTGTGGTTTGTGGTTGATGCTTCCAGAAGCGGCTAATGGTTCAGGTTTTGGTGTACCGAAAGAAATTGTATTGGTTCTAGTTATTGCCTGCACAGTGTTTGCTCTGAAGATGATCCCCGGACAAATTAAGCCAAATCTGCAGCGCCAGTTCCTGATTTTCGATAATAAGCACACCTGGATAATGAGTGTTATTTACACCATGACCTTCGGTTCTTTTATCGGATTTGCTGCTTCTTTCCCGCTGGCGATCAAGGTGATCTTTGGCTATCAGCACCTCATGGTTGACGGTGTGATGACACACGATGTTATCAATGCCAATGGCCCCAGTGCTCTGATGTACGCTTGGATGGGGCCCTTTATCGGTGCGCTAATTCGTCCAGTGGGTGGTTGGATTGCCGATAAAGTCGGTGGAGCCCTGGTGACGCAAATTTGCTCTGTTGTCATGGTAGGTAGTGCCCTTGGCGTAGCCTACTACATGAAGGCGGCCTACGGTTCTGCTACACCAGAGCAATTCTTCCTACCGTTCTTCATGTTGTTCCTGCTGCTGTTCGCAGCCACTGGTATTGGTAATGGCTCCACCTTCCGGACGATTGCCATGGTGTTCCCTAAAGAGCAGGCCGGCCCGGTATTAGGTTGGACCTCAGCAGTTGCAGCTTACGGTGCCTTCTATATTCCGAAAGTTCTTGGTGAGCAAATTAAGGCCACCACTCCTGAAGTCGCACTCTACGGTTTCGCATCCTTCTACGCGGTATGCATTTTGATTAATTGGTTCTTCTACCTGCGTAAAGATGGTGAGTTCTACAACCCTTAATATTTTTAGAACTGTAGCGCTGATGGGGTTTCGCTCCATCAGCACTTTTAAGTAAAGAACGCTAAGTAATGAAAGTTAAGTAAAGAGAGTAAAACCATGAGTCATTTTCTCGATAGCTTGCAATTCTTCAAAAAAACCAAGACCGGCGATTTCGCTGATGGTCATGGCGAAACCCGAAATGAGAGTCGGGAATGGGAGAATAGCTACCGCCAACGTTGGCAGCACGACAAGATTGTACGCTCCACCCATGGGGTGAACTGTACCGGTTCCTGTAGCTGGAAAATTTATGTAAAAAATGGACTGATCACCTGGGAAACGCAGCAGACTGATTACCCTCGTACTCGTCCAGATCTACCGAATCATGAGCCTCGCGGTTGCCCCCGGGGTGCCAGCTATTCTTGGTACATCTACAGTGCCAACCGGATTAAGTATCCTATGGTTCGCAAGCCATTGCTGAAATTGTGGCGTGATGCTCGCAAGCAATATGAAAACCCCATAGATGCCTGGGCCTTTATTGTCGAGGATCCAGTACGTGCTAAATCCTACAAGTCCAAGCGAGGAATGGGTGGCTTTGTTCGCTCCTCATGGGATGAAGTGAATGAAATGATTGCGGCGGCAAATGTTTACACGGTCAGGGAACATGGCCCTGATCGGATCGTCGGCTTCTCACCCATTCCAGCTATGTCGATGGTTTCTTATGCTGCGGGCTCCCGCTACCTGTCCTTGATTGGTGGTGTGTGCCTGAGCTTTTATGACTGGTACTGTGATTTACCGCCTGCCTCACCGATGGTCTGGGGCGAGCAGACGGATGTACCTGAATCTGCCGACTGGTATAACTCGAACTACTTAATTTTGTGGGGCTCCAATGTGCCACAAACCCGTACCCCTGACGCGCACTTCTTTACTGAAGTTCGCTACAAGGGTGCTAAAGGTGTGGTCATTACGCCTGACTACAGTGAAGCCGCCAAACTAGCTGATATGTGGCTAAACCCGAAGCAGGGTACGGATG
>DRHD01000386.1 GCA_011049795.1 Porticoccus sp. | reverse complement strand
GTAGCGTATTAGTGAACGACTCAAACGAGGATCGAATTCATTCGATGACGTAATGGCTACTATTAAACGAGGAAAAATACAGCGCGCTGACATTGCGAACTGGGATGGTAAGACAAAAACCACAACCCGCGAAGACGCTACTGGCGGCACAATTACCGGATTGACTGTCGGTGATTATGTAGACGTATTGCAGGTTTTTGGTGATAGCGACACCTACACCGTGGCAACCATCAATGCTGCGCTTAACTTTATCGGTGCTAGCAATAACATGACGTTGCGCTGGTCATCAGGTACATGGGTAATCGACTCCAACGTGACCATACCTGCCAACCTCGCAAACCATATTACTGGGGGCTGTGTATTTGCAATCTCAAACGGAGTTACTTTGACTTTCAGCGGGCCTGTACGCGTAGATTTCTCAACCTCTACAGGCACTGGCTGGTATACCTTGGCAGGCACGGGTGCAGTAAGTTGCACCCTCGGCGCCAGCGGCTTCCCGGGCTGGTAGATATGGGTAATATTCAACGCGGGCTGATAACACGAGATGACATAGCCTGGTGGGACGGCATTACTCGAACTTCTTCACGCGTTGACGCTACCGGGGGCACGGTCACGGGACTGAACCTCGGGGATGCGGTCGATATCCTGCAGGTCTTTGGTGACGGGTCAGATCGAATCAAGGCCACTATTGATGCCGCTATTAGTCGTGGTGGCAGTACCAATCTAACGCTTTTATTCTCTCCCGGCACATGGACTATCGATGATGATTTGACGATTGCATCAAACTTCAGTTGTTACATTTTCGCTGGTGCTGTTTTTAATGTTTCTGCTGGAAAGACGCTGACGTTTTCAGGGCCGGTATTGAGGGAGTCGGACACCTGGACATCAGGTTCCGGGACTGTGACTCATTCCAGTGACCGGTTAGGTGTAGAACTTACCGCTTCCTTGATTGATGCTGCAATCGATGCCACGCCTACAGCATTAAGTATTTACCCCATAATCACTGCCGAAAGCGACGTACCCCTTACCACAGATGATATTGACGAGTCATACATCTATGACGATCCGAGAAGGTATGGCGCTGCAATGGATGGCGCTACTAACGACACCGCAGCATTTGATAAACAAGTCAGTGTAGGCGTTCAAACGATCAAGCTATATGGGACATACGCAGTAGCAGATTTAGATATTGGCGACTCCAGTATTGACGGACAGAATATCGGCAAGTTCGTTGCGTACACTGGTGCAACAGATGTACTGGTAGTCCCTAATCAAACCGGTGACTCCTGGCATTACAGGTACATTAAAGACCTTGAGATTGATGCTACTGGAGATTCTATTCGTACTGTAAACGGGATAACCATAGACAGGGCGGGTGCTGGTGGTGCGGCGGGCATTGTTATAGATACTTGCTATATCAGATTCGCCAATATCGGCATCTACAAACCCACAGGCTCCATCGGGGATCACGTCCTTAGCACTACCGTGAAGAGCTGCAACTATGGATATTTTGCCGTTGATTCACCGTCACCCCTACAGCATACCGGCGCTAATCTTATTCGGGGTGGTGAGTGGTCTGGGCACAGAAAAGCTGCCATATATATCAGTAACGACACTTTAACGGCAGGCGGCAGCATCCTTGACGGGCCAATTATTGAATCAAATGTAGGGTTTGGTCTTTACATTGATGGATATAATTTCGGCTACACCCCATTGGAACTACGTACCGTATGGTTTGAGAACAACAATACCGGATCGACCACAGTGGATCTCGGTTTTGGTAACGGGGCAGAAACAGTACGAGATATCTTGTTCCGTGACGCGGATCATGTCCTTATTACGGGGAATTTCGTTCCTGCCGATGGTTTTGAGTTCATCAACTCTATGGCGACAATGGATGGCTGTACTTTTAACCCGGAATCTGTGGTTGTTCGTGATTCGACCAGTGTAGTACGTGTTATCAATGCCAACATTGCAGGCATTGATGGAAGCTCCAATGTCATTATCGAAAGCATTACGACGCAGCGGGTAGAGTCCGGCAATTTGGGAGCGGGCATGAAAGCCCAGATCGTTCCCAGAGACAACATCGTTTACTCGTTACCGAGCACGGGGGTCGGCGTATTTTCTGAAACCTTTGCGCACTCAGACGTTACCATCAGACGCGCAGGAACCAGAACGCTATCGTCAGTCAAGGGCAATGGCTTATACCGATGGCACAACAGTTACACCCTCAACAACGAGACCGAGGACTACACTGCGCTAATTCCCCTGGTTCTCAATAAATACTACGTCTATACCGTATCTATAATGGTCGCCAGCGGTGAGGTAAACAAACTTGATTTCAGCAACAATGATTTTGACTTACTCAAAAACCTGGATTCTCCATTGCGTGACAATGTTACTGATGGAGAATGGGCGACTCTGGGAGGCGTAGTTAAATACACAGACACCGAAGGAAGCGGTAACGTCAGGTTACGCTTCTTGCGAACAGTGTCCACATCAACCGTAATGAACCTTGGCCCGATCCAGGTTGTCCAGTTCGACACCTTGGCCGAGGCCATTGATTACTTCAACAGCCGGTCATTTTGGCAGGGCACTTTTTACGAATACAACGGTGTCAAGACCCTATCTGGTGGAACGTCTGCCGTGGATTTCACAGATGAAGGATTCGTTGACCAATTGGATACCGCATATGGCATTGATCTAACCGGGGATAGCAGCACCACTCCGTTTTGGTCAAGCAGGCTTCAAACCGGATTTACGATTAACGGTGGCACTACAGACGTTGTGAACTGGCGTGTCTATCGCAGAGACTTGTAAAACATAACAAAAACCTATAGGAGAAAACCCAGGAGCATTACATGAGATTCATTCCCTTGCTTTTCGTTTTACTAACGATAGGTACGGTCGGCTGCGCGACAACCTCACTTGAGGAATTAACAGCAGAAGCAAAGGAATGCGTTACTAACACCCACTCTGTTAGCGATCAAGGCATTGTTGGTGATCCGACACCAGAACAAAAAACAGCTTGCTGGGCCGATGCCAATAAGAAACTCGAATCAATGGCAAGGCAAGAAAAAATGCGTGAAGAAAGACAAGGCCCAAGTTGCGGCAAAGGATGGGTTGCTTGGTGTGATTGGAAAGGGTGTGTCTGCATCGAAGG
>DRHD01000385.1 GCA_011049795.1 Porticoccus sp. | reverse complement strand
GTATGAATATGATTGCCAGCTTGATTGGCTCTGACCCGGAAGGCTCCGTAGCGGCCAGAGATCATATTGGTGGCACCGCGCCGAATCAGGTGAGAGCCGCGGTAAAGGCCGCCAGAGAAGCTTTGAGCTGATAGCCAATGAAACACCTAATACATCTATTGGCATTGCTTACACCTCTACTGCTAGTTGCCGCGCCTATAGCGGCCACCCCTATCAACGTTGCAGAAAACTGTAGCGAATGGGTTGATGCTCGCCAACAGAATACTGCTGAGCCAACCATCTATTGGATTCAGGGTTTTGTGGCCGCCTACGACCAATATGAATATACCGGTAAACACCCCAAGGGCGTGATGGGCAACGCCAAAGGAAACGATCTTGCCACATGGATGGATGATTACTGCCAAAAAAACAATCAGAGCAATCCAAAGGAAGCGATTGAATCACTCATCGACGAACGTAAACCCGCACAGAAAGCCTGCCCAGTAAGACGCTCTGGCGGACGCCCCTGCCCTAGAGCAAAAGGAGAAGAAATTCCTGAGATTGGAGAAGAATCATAAAAAGAATAGGGTTGGAAAAACTAATACGAATGATTATCAGCTGTCACCGACAACTTTAATTTATGGGTGGTTAAAATTTAATCCCTCCGTCACCTTTTACCATTAGATGTTAGATAGAGAATATCAGTCGTACACAAATGGAATCTTAGATATTTCAAATACTATATTATTATTTTCTCTTTGAATGCCCAAAAATATCTCATCATCAGGTTTTAGTTCTTTTACATATTCTTCTTTATCTACAATAACTTTTACAATCAAATTAGTCCCTTTAGTGTATCGAAATTCAAATGAGTCGACAAAGCTAATGACCTCATCCGAAAATGAATTTTCAGAAGACCACATGCAGATATTATTAATTATCACTGTAACATTTTGGCCCTTAAAACCATTTTGAATATCGACAACCAACTTATTCAATTGCACTGCCCAAACAATCGACATACACATAAAACTAAAAAATAAAGCACATATTAACCTTCTCATGAACTTAACTCCCTATTTATTATTTTTATGCATAGTGTCAATTTGAGACTTAGATATATTCAAACTATTACTGGATCTTGTTTGCTGCATCAATCCTCCCGAAGAATGCAACAACCCAGCCGAATGCCCGAACTCATGCGCAGAAGTCCTCTCAAAGCTAGCATTTGTGGCTGAGTTTTTGGGGCTTAGACTTTTTAAATTTTCATTAATATTTATCTGTGACCCACCAATTTCATCCACATTACCCAACACCCTAGAATTTCGAAAACTCGAAGATGGTTGTATATTAATCTCGTGCCTACCACTGAGTTTATCTCCAGGAACTCCTACGTCTATCGTAGCATTTGTGCTCCATCTACCTGAACCTGAACGTCCAGTGAAAGAAGACTCTATTTGCCCCTTCATTCTAGAGGCCAAATTTGTCAGCTGGGGTTTCGATAATGTCCCGGTTCTATCAATCACCACACCAGTAAAATTAATTGTCGTACTAGATCCGTTCAAAACGGATTTAATTTCCCTCCCATCCGGATCAATATAACGATACGGATTATTATTCGCATAAGCATACCTGTTAAAACTCTGAATATTACTTGCTTTGAACCCTACCGGGTCTTGGGAGATAAACCGACCTAACTCCGGGTCATACCACCGGGCACCAAAGTAGTTCAGCCCAAGTCTTGTCTCTTCAATCTTACCGGTATACCAAATCTTTTCATCCCACGGACTTTCAATTGGGGCACAACCGAGAATAGTACAGTTCGTCTCCCTTGACTCATAGGTCAATCGGCTGCCATAGGGTGTATATTCTTCCCGCCAGAGCACATCGCCATTCTGATCTGTGGCTACAATCGGTGAGCCAAGGGCATCGTTGTGATAGTAGATAACCTCTTCGTACTCAGCTGAATTTGCCTGACTGGCACCTACCCAAAGAACAAGACCAATGAGGGTGGCGAGTATCCTGATCCATGCCGATACCCTAATCCATGACGGTTTCATTGCAGCACCTCCAGTTGTGTTGCTTCCACGTTACCTGTGGTGTCCTCTGAGTAGAACTCAAAGTCTCCAGAGCCTTTCTTCGCCAGTTGAACCACTACAGAAACGGTATAAGTTTGCCATGCTGTCGTATCAGTGCCTCCCGCAGTGATCGCTCCCTGGCCATTAAAGCGAAAGTAGGTAGTGGCGGATTCATTCACCGTTAAAGTGACGGTGTGTTTTGGCGCACCTTTCACTGTTTTCCGTTGGGTAGAGAATGTCGTAACCGGAGGTGTTGTATCTGGGCCAGCAATATTTTGCACCGTCACGTTTACGCTATCGCTATCTGTGGCACCTTGATCATCCGTTACCGTCAACTGGAAGGTGAGCTGTTCATCAGCAATAACCAACGGTGCAGTAAAGCTTGGTGTTGCACTGGTGGTATTGCTCAGTGAAGCAGAGGTACCGCTGGTCTGCTGCCATAGGTAATTAGTAATAGTGCCATCAGAATCAGAAGAGGCACTACCATCCAACTGGACTGAATCACCTTCTTGAACAGTTTGACTAATACCAGCATCTGCTACGGGTGGTAAATTACCTGTACCAGTGTTTTGTACCGTAATGGTGACATTAGCAGTATCCGTAGCCCCTTGGTCATCAGTGACTGTCAACTGGAAGCCTAGCTGCTCATCAGTACTAACCAGAGGTGCTGTAAAACTTGGAGTTGCACTGCTGGTATCACTCAGCGTCACATTGGTTCCACTTGTTTGTTGCCAGAGATAGCTACTGATCACTCCATCAGAGTCGTAGGAGGCACTACCATCTAACTGAACAACAGCTCCCTCCAAAAGGGCTTGGTTGAGGCCTGCATCTGCAACCGGCAGGATATTCTGTGGTGGTGCAACATCCTTAGCTTTATGTTCACTGAGGTACGTAATTGAACCATCACCCCATGCCACACTTGCAAATCCGTAATCGTCTACAACGAGCCCGGTTGGCCAAGCATTCAGTTCATGGGTGATGCTCATATTTACAGGTGCTTGCCAGCTTCTATCCAAGCCTAAACGGCGAATCAGCGTATCTGAGCCATCGCTCCAAGTGATATAGGCTATACCTCGAGCACCAATCCCAGCAAATACCGTATTCGTATCAGCAGTAGCACCAATAAGTACTGGGTCACCCCAGCTAAGATTTGGTTCACTTATCCGGGCATAAAGCGAACCACCTTCAATCCACACTAACAATTCATGACCAGCTTCACTTGTATATAAGCCAACTAACTCAGCATCAGACCTTGAGTTTACACGGGGTATTTCTGTAACTGGCCCCCAGCTTCCCGTTACAGGGTCTGTTATCCGCTCTTGTAATGTAAACTTGGCATTCTTTTTTGTGCTTACTAACTCTGCCGTTACTAGATGCGTTACACCATCAGCGTGTTCATGCAATTGATAGCCTGAAACAGATTCACTGTCTTTACCAGCAAGCCCTATGAAAGATTTAGATATATTACCTAACAAATCCCCCGTACGCGCTCCGTATACCCAAGGCCCGTCTGTACTCAAGTCAGAGTCGTTATCGTATAAATACCTCTATACATATGTTCCGTGTTGGTTGTTGACCGACGCTTCTACATCAATCACTTCGACTAATACACCACTACCGGGCACATCCAATGTATTGTCGGCACAGCTCAAAAATTTGGAGGGGGCTTTGGTAAGATAACAGGTACCCTTGCGTGGCATCATTCTAAAAGCACCTCCTCCTTCCAGAAAGTCTGAGATCCCTATGTTTTGGGTAAAAGTTGTGTAAAATTTCCCGTTTCCAACACCATGCACACCACCAATGTAATTTACGTTGGAAAGTACCCAATTGCCTGAATGACTCGTCCTATCTATCGTCTCAACTAATGTTCCAAGCCAAGATGAATCATTCCTCCAAGCAGCATATGCCCACAAGCTTTTTGCCCCCAAGTTACCCGTTGTTCTAACTGCCGCCAAAAAGGTTGTACCTTCGTCATCAATGGTACCAACCAGTTTCCCCTCCTCTGTATTGTCTATGCTGACATGCGTATTTTCTTCCGCCGTCCATCCATTGTAGATATCGAAACGCTGACCAAAATATGAATCAAATACACGACCATAGATATCAGATGTCGCATCGTCCACTTTTCGATAGAAGAACTTGTAACCTTTCCCATTTCCTAGTAGTTGTGCATTAGCACTGACACTTATGGATTGAACCCAATCAAGTTGGCCTGGTTTGGCTAATACCTCAGCAAACCCAGCCGATGAACCTGTATTGTTTTTGGCTACGATGCGATAGTAATACTCATTTCCATTCGTCAACGAACTGTGCACGAATGGGCTTCTAACATCTTCAATGACAGAAGCTGAAGCAACATCAAATCCAGGAGTATTTCCCCATAAAATGTCATACGATGCAGCAGATACTACAGATTCCCAGTAGATGATATTCTCTCCATCACCAGCTTTTGCATTAATCTCTGTTACAGGCTGCGGTATAGCCTCGGCTATATTCGGATCAGTTGCCTCTTGATATTCTTGGGAGTTCAAAATACCGTCAGCATCAGGATCGCCATCACCATCGTATGTGCTTATATCTCCAAAATTTACAATCTCCCACCAATCAGGCAACACATCTGAATCATCGTTAACTGTCTGGCTTAAGACCGTTATATCTACAGAATCAGTAGAGATGTCACCACCAATATCTGTCACCTTTAACTCAAAGGTAAGTGCCGAATGAGACGATAGCTCTGGGGCAGTAAATTTTTTGGATGCAGTGGATCCACCAGTAAATAACTGTACTGTTTCTCCTGCTGTCTGAGCCCATAGGTATACCAATGGTTGCCCTTCGGGATCAACGGAGGCAGAACCATCCAGAACACCCTGATACCCACCTACCAGGACATAGTCTGCACCAGCATTTGCTATAGGGGGCTGGTTGGGGCTTACGGAAACCACTACTTCATCAGATGAAGCGAGGCCGCTTATATCTGTTACTGTGAGACGAAATGTCAATAGTTCTTCAACAGTAGGTGTTGGCGCAACAAAGACTGGACTGGCTAAACTTGAGTCAAAGCTTACTAGAGCCCCCCCAATTTGTTCCCATAAATACGTTAGCGAGCCTTCTTCCTGATCGCCTGAACCACTCCCGTCTAAAACCACCGAAGCTCCAGCAGGGGCTGTTTGATCAGTGCCCGCATTAGCTAAAGGTGGAGTATTCGGTTGAACTGTCACCGTCAAAAAATCACTTCCAATTCCACCCCGATCATCTGTCCCTGTTAACTGAAAAACCATGTCCTCTGGTCCAGCTACGCTTGGGGCTGTAAATGTGGCAGAAAAGCCATTCTTATTTAATACTACCGATGGCCCTGAAATTTGCTGCCAGTCAAATTCAGGAATTCTCCCGTCCTTGTCATATGACCCTAGTGATCTTATTGTGACCAAATATCCATTAGCTACCACCTTGTCAGGCTCGGTAATAACCACTGGAGGCATATTACTTTTTGCGCTGGCGACAATGCTTGATCCCAAATAAATGTATTCCATACCATATGTTGGGATTACTTCTTCATATTCACCTAACAAAACCCCTAAATTGTTGTGTACATATTCAGTGCGTAAACCTGTGGTCGTTCCATCTTTAATGACCCGATTATTATTTCCATCATATTTTGCTTGAAAAAATCCTGTTGCTAACAAATTCCCACTCGTTTCTCTGCTAGCCCCTACAAGATTCCCAGCATGATCAAAACCGTAGTTCCTCTCTATTAATAACCCGTTCACGCCTCCTACCCCAAGGCTAATATTATTGTCGCTAATTATATTAGCCTTCTGGTCATATTTGATTTCTCTCCAACTCGAAAGCTCATCATAGGTTATTTTATCCAATAACAAGCTCTCTTCTATATAAGAATAGTGTGCTGTTAATCCAGGAGAATTAGGGTTTGTTTTTTTCTTAAAATTACTAAATCCGTCATATTCAAAGTCAGACAAACCCCAAATACCAGAGACTGATGACATACGATTTAGACTGTCATAGGTCATAACTTTATTTACAGAAGGTGCAGAAAGATCTGAAATACTGAGAATATTACCATTGAAATCATAGTCATAATCTAAGTCTAATATGGTTGAAAACTTTGATACTGTTATTTTGTCAATCCAATGCCTATCTGTTCTCGTATAATCTACCGTTTGACCATTTGTATAAGCTGCTTGCTTGAGGCTTCCATCCGGAAAATAGGTGATTGAAGAAATATAGGGGGAAACCATACTTGGACGCCCCAAAGCATCTGGCATATAAGAAACAACTCTCCCCGATGGATATACAATATTCTTTACATTGTCATTGGTGTCCAGTTCATAGCGAATCTGATATGAGTTTCCTTCGATCGATATATCTTCAATTATTAAATTTCCATTTTCATCATAATGATTAACCCTTGTACTATTGGTATTGGCCACTGATTCAAGGTTTCCATCATCATCATAGGTAAACGTCACATCAGGTGTTGTTTCAGGGTAATCAATTAGTTCTCGACGATTCATCTCATCATACAAATAGTTTGTTGTTAATGAGTCACCAACCTTCTCAGAAAGCATATTTCCTACGCTATCGCGCTCAAATAAGGTGACACCTGTTTCAGGGTTTATGGTTGATGTTAGAAAAAACTTACTATCGTATTGATAAACTCTTTCGTAGCCTATGTAGTGAGCAGGGTCTAGGGGGTCTATCTCACCCTGAAATACTGTAATAATATTTCCGTATACATCATAATCAATAAAAGTACCGACTCCTTCTGGTGAAAGAATATCCTTGAGGTACTTATTTTCTGGCCCGCCAAAAATAAGGTATTTGAATTCTTTTTCATTATTTTTTTCATCATAATGAAGCTCACGATTAGCACCATCGTATGTAATTGTTTTAAATGTATTATCTTGATTGATCACTTTGGTGATGCGGTTAAGTTGATCATATTCCCAAGTAATACCACTGGTAGAGTTAGGATCGGACTCAAAGGTCTTGCGTCCTAGCTCATCATATTCAAACGTTTTATCGTATGTAAACCCAAGGGCCACATCTTTGCGTGTCACCTTGATATCTCGACCAAAACCGTCCCACTCTACGACCTCTTGATAGCTTCCCCTCGTTAGGGTTTTGCCATTGGAGGCCCATGTGATACTCACATCGGTTCCAACGGGATAATCAATGCCGGTCAGTCGATTGAGGTTGTCATAGGTAAATGCCGTGGTATGCCCTCGCCCCGAAGTTTCTGAGGCTACCGTGCCGGTTGGGTTCACTACCCTGCTTAGCTGGGTGTTGTCGGAATAAGATTCAAGCTGCGGGGTCCCACGGAAGTAGTTGCTGTAAGTCGTTGAGTTGTTTCTGGCATCAGTCACCTGATACAGGTCACCATCAGAGGTATAGCTATATTGTGTAACAACACCAAACTGATCCTCTGTCTCTGGTCGCCCATTGGCATTATAGGTACGGCTTACCGTGCCCTTATCTACGCCATCTTGGCTAACAACTTCTGTTGAGAGCAAACCAATAAACCAATTAGTCGTATCATTCACATAGGTTTTTGTTGTTACCTTATCCCCGATATTAAGATAATTACTATACTCCGTCACAATACCTGGATGACCAAAGGCATCATGACTGCTGTAGTCGGTTCTGGAACCATACCCATAGATACTAGTAAATTCTGACTCAAGCACAGGTACGTAAACCTGATCGTCCCATAACGAACTTAGAATGCCTTGCCGGTAGTCTTCATCCGATATTGACCGAAAACTCCAACTGTTACGAATAGACTTAATAACACTAAGAGAGCCATCATCAGGATCAACTGCCAAGAAGTCATGTCTCAACTTCAGCCCCATCTGGAAGAGGACATTAGTTAGTCCAACCGCTGACCAGTAACCCGCATGATAGACATGCTCGATACCAGCAGGAGTGGTGATTTCTGTTCTGTCAGCCTTTCGACCAAAATTATTAGGTTCCGTGAACCCCAAGTCTTGAAAAAGCACAGAACCCGGTTGGAAATTATAGGTCCAGGTACCAGAAGCATGGCCTGGATTAGTTTGAGTTTTGGAATCTATAGCCACAATTTCGAAGGTGTCATTGGGAGAATAGGGTTTAAACTTTTGGTAGGTATAGTTAACCTCACCACCAAACGGATAAGTAACTTTGGTAATCCGGTTATAGTCAGGATCGGCATTGACCAACCCATAATCATAATTCCAGCTGGTGCCATCTGGCCTCACTACCTGATCAAGCGTGTAATGCTGAATACCACCCCAACCCGTGGACACTTCGCTGATAGGGTTATAAAGGTATTGCCAGGTTTGGTTATTCGCAGTAACTTCGCTCAGCCTTGCGCTATTACTGGCTGCACTGACATCTTGGTCATTTTCGTCAAGGTAACTGAAGAGAACCTGACGTCCATCTGAAGCATCAAGCTGAGAAATCAGCTTCATACCGCTGGCAATGGACAGGTAGGTAATATCCAATGTGTTGCCATAGGTATCAACAATTTGGTTGGTAAACCAAGTTTCTGTAAAGGGTGCAGGCTCTCCCTGCGAGCCATCTTCACCCTGGATATAGGCATGCTCCTGCATAAAGTAAACGGTGCCATTCGGTGCGGTTACCTCGACCCCCTGAGTGTAATCATTCGGGTCAATACAAGAGGCTATCCAATTAGATTTGCTAATAAAGGTACCATCCGCAAGCTCAGCACTGTGGACCAATATTTCACGACCACCATCGGGCATTTCAATAGAGGGGTTATCTCTTGTATCTCCACCACCTATTGCTCCTGTACCACACAGCTGGGTGACAGAACCGGAACCAATGGTGATGCGACCAAAATGCATGGTCCAACCATAGCCATAGGGGTTGTTGTAGCTAGGAATGCTCTGTGGCAAGTTATAGATGCGAGTGATATTGATATCCATACCGCCATTACCCGGAATGGTCATATCTACATAGCTAAGTTGGATATTGCCGCTAAAGGGGTCAATGTTCTCGGTAACATCCTGGCCCGCAGCGGTCTTGAAGGGATTCATCCCAGGCTCAGCATAGAAGTCGCGCTGTTCATCCTCCGCACAAACTAAAGGTGCTATAAAAAAGATGGCGAGGCTGAGTATTCGAAGAAGTCCTTTCATCGTAGATAGTCCCTTAAAGGTGGGTGTTATTCGTTAGCGGCTCCAGGTGAAGCGATACCGATACTGGATGGCTTTAGCTGTTTAGGCTTTGGGGATATGTTACGTTTTTCTTTGGTTTTCTTTGGCTTGTGTGTCATCTGTTTTACTTTGTGTGGATGATCATCAGCTTTAGAAACAGTCTGACTACTTTCTTCAGCGTCAAGGCCATATGACAGAGGCATCCACGTCATGGCGACAAGGAACAATGCACACAAAATAGAAGTAAACGTTGGGAGTGGTCGTAGAGGTACTGAGAGTTTCATAGCCCTTTCCTTAGGAGAAAACATCCGTAACAGGTACCAGACTAGTTCAATCAAATTATTTGTCAATGCAAAACATTCATATTAACTTCTGATGGGCTGATGGGCTGATGGGCTTAAATGGTGCCTTTACAACCCATTAGAATACCCTAAAACATACTCAGCCCTGATATCAGCAATCTTTGAGTAAAGCCATACTCAAAAACTAAACACCATCCCCGCTTCTCCCTGCTCCTCACACACTCGCGCCAATAACCCCTGCAATGTCTCGCTGGTGGTGGTGCACACCCAATCATTGCCACTAAGATTGTCGCTGAGATTAAAATAGTACCCACCCGACTTTGCTGCGACCCATATCTGAGCCATTGCAGGCTGTCGGGAGAGAATCACTTTGGAACCATTGGCCTCAATGGTCAGGGTCATCACCCCTGCGGTATTTTCGTAGTCAATATCAGCGCCGCTGTCGTCAATTGACTCCTCAATGGAGAACATTAATTCATCGGCCAGCTGATTAAATTCGGTTTCACTCATAGCTTTTATCCATAGTGACGGGATCACATGGGTACATTTAAGGTTGGTGTGGAGTATAGGCGATTGAGTGTTGTGGGTGTCAGCCGGTATACTCGCTGGTACCTCAAGAATCAAAATACAGGTTTTTTTCATGCAACGATTTTTAGCCATGCAACTTTTAGCCATGCGACGATTTTTAACATTGATGCTGTTATTGGCAGCATCCACGATTAGTCTGACCGGTTGCGGCAATAAGGGCCCACTGTACCTCCCCCCACCACCTGTACAGCAAATAAGCACACCTGCAGAAGTATCTGAAGAAGCATCTGAAGAGGCACCTGTGGAAGCATCCGAGGAAACAGTAGAATCTGAAGACAGCTCAGAGGCCCCTGAAGACTCCCCGGAAGACCCTCCTAAAGACGCCCCTGAGGACTCTCCTGAAAATACGGAAGCCGCTGAAGAGCCCGAAACAACCGCAGAAGACTAACAACAAACCATGACATATTTCCCCAATCGCAACGGTGAGCTATTTGCTGAAGATGTCGCACTGGCCACCATAGCAGAACGTTATGGCACCCCCGCCTACGTCTACAGCCGTGCTGCTCTGACAGAGCACTTCCTCGCCTACCAAAATGCCTTGGCAGATTGCTCTCACCTAGTTTGCTACGCCGTCAAAGCTAATTCCAATATTGCCGTACTCAATGTACTGGCAAAACTGGGGTCAGGGTTTGACATCGTCTCCGTGGGCGAGCTGGAGCGTGTTCTCGCGGCAGGTGGTGATCCGAAAAAAATTATCTTCTCTGGCGTCGGCAAACAATCCGTCGAAATGGAAAGAGCGCTTGAGGTAGGCATTCATTGTTTTAATGTGGAATCTGAAGCTGAGCTTGATGTGCTCAACAGGGTAGCTGGTGCCTGCGGGAAAATAGCTGATATCTCCCTGCGGGTGAACCCGGATGTGGATGCCAATACTCACCCCTATATCTCCACGGGGTTGAAAGACAACAAGTTTGGTATCGATATTCACAAGGCTCATGAGGTCTACCTTCGCGCCAACGGGATGGACCACCTCAATATTGTTGGTGTGGACTGTCACATCGGATCACAGCTCACTGAAACAGCCCCCTTTATTGATGCGCTGAAGCGTGTTCTGTCACTGGTGGATCAGCTGGAGCAGGACGGTATTACTCTGGAGCACCTGGATTTAGGTGGTGGCCTTGGTGTCTGTTACAAAGATGAACAGCCACCTCACCCTGCCGACTATATTGCAGAGCTTCGCCAACACCTGGGTGACCGTGACCTGACATTGATTCTGGAACCGGGACGATCCATTGCGGCCAACGCTGGGGTACTACTCACCCGAGTTGAATACCTGAAACGCGGTCAGGAGAAGAATTTCGCCATTGTTGATGTGGCCATGAATGACATGATTCGCCCTGCGTTATATCAGGCCTGGTTAACCATTGACCCCGTCGCCCCGAGAACAGGGGTAAGCTCGACGTGGGATATCGTTGGCCCCGTCTGTGAAACCGGTGACTTCTTAGGTAAGGAACGAGAGTTGGTTATTGCCCAGGGTGACCTACTCTGTATTGGCTCCTCAGGTGCCTATGGCTTTACCATGAGCTCCAACTACAACAGTAGAGGCCGAGCTGCAGAAAGCATGGTCGAGGGCGACACTGCCCACGAAGTCCGCCAACGAGAAACCGTTGAGGATTTAATGCGCGGGGAAACCGTATTACCTGATTAAGTTTGGCCGTGTTGTTTTCGGCGAATATGACTAAGAAAACAACCCACCACAGGAAAGTGATAAGTACGCAATGCTAGTAAAGTTCACCAAAATGCACGGTCTGGGCAACGACTTTGTTGTTATTGATGCAGTGACCCAGGCAGTAAACCTCACCCCGGAACAAGCCCGCAAGCTGGGCGACCGGCGCTTTGGTGTGGGTTGCGATCAAATTTTGGTGGTAGAGCCACCCACCCGGCCTGACGTGGACTTCCGTTACCGGATTTTCAATCAGGATGGCAGTGAGGTGGAACAATGTGGCAACGGTGCCCGCTGCTTTGCCAAATTTGTTCGGGATCGCCGCCTGACGGGGAAAAGTACCCTTCGCGTTGAAACAGCCAGTGGCATTATTGAGCTACGGGTTCGTCGTGACAACCAGATAGAAGTGAATATGGGTATACCTGTTCTTGAACCGGCACAGATTCCTTTTACGGCTGGCGCAAAAGCCAACAGCTATCCGATCGAAGCCAATGACGAACAGTTGATGATAGGTGCCGTCTCCATGGGTAACCCCCATGCGGTACTACAGATAGCCGATATCGACACTGCGCCAGTGGCCACCTTGGGACCTATTCTGGAAAATCACCCCAGTTTTCCCCAGCGAGTCAATGCCGGATTTATGCAGGTGGTCAGTGCCAACGAAATCAACTTGCGAGTCTACGAACGCGGTGCGGGGGAAACCCTGGCTTGCGGCACGGGGGCTTGTGCAGCGGTGGTAGCAGGCGGATTACAAGACCTGTTAGACTCCTCTGTGACAGTTAACCTCCCCGGTGGGAGTTTGAAAATCGATTGGCCCGGTGAGGGACAATCAGTCATCATGACCGGGCCTGCTACAACAGTATTTCATGGGCGGATAAAAATATGACCACAGATAACAATACCCCTGTCGATGCTCTTGCCAATACTCTGGGTGACACTCTTATCGAGGCTACCGGTGATAATACTAATAGCGAGTTATCTTCTGAGCAGATTAAAGTCTACTTACAAACCCACCCGGACTTTTTTGAATACCATCCCGACCTACTGGAACTGATCAGTCTACCCCACGAAAGTGGCGCCGCTGTATCATTGGTCGAACGCCAAATCTCTGTGTTAAGAGAGCGCAATCTGGAAATGCGTCAACGAATTAGTGGCATGCTAGAAGCCGCTAAAACTAACGACAAACTGTTTGATAAAACCAAGCGACTCGTTCTGGCTCTTCTTGATACCCAGGACCTCCCTTCCATTGTGGATACGGTGTCTGAAAGTCTCAGCAACGATTTCCAAGTAGAATTTCACAGTTTGACCCTATTTGGCGACCCACAATCTATCCCTACATGTAATGCCAAGATAGTTAGCCAGAGCCAAGCCAACAACCAGATTGGCACGTTACTGCGAACTAACCGTGCAATCTGCGGTGTCCTGGGTAGTGATGAACTGAGTTTTCTATTTGGTGAAAAATCTACCGAGGTAGGTTCTGTGGCGGCTGTGCCACTGTCTCATGGCTCGGCCTTCGGTCTTCTCGCTATCGGCCATTCTGACCCTAACTACTACCGCAGCAGCATGGGCACACTATTCATCAGCTATATTGCTGAAGTCTTAAACCGAATTACACCCAACCTGCTACACAAGTAGCTAGGTGCTAGCACATGAGCTCCTCGCTCATCGAACGATTAGCAGAATTCGAACAACACCTTCGCACCGAGAGAAGGCTATCCAGCTACACGGTACAAAGCTATAACCGCGACCTCAACAAACTGGCTGACTGGTGTAAGCAACAAAAAATCCAACACCCAGACCAACTTGACCTACAACATATTCGCCAGTGCATGGCATCACTTCACCGAAGTGGACTCGGGGGCCGAAGCCTTCAACGTTGGCTCTCTTCTCTACGCACATTTTTTAACTACGGCCTAAAACATCGCTGGGTAAAATCTAACCCAGCCAATGGTCTTGCTGCGCCAAAATCTCCCAAGAAGTTACCCAAAACGCTGGACGTCGACCAGGTTGCTCAATTTGTATCCTTGTCCGGCAACAGCTGGATCGACTGCCGCGACCACGCCATCATTGAGCTTCTTTACTCCTCCGGGTTAAGGCTCTCAGAACTGACAGGGTT
>DRHD01000384.1 GCA_011049795.1 Porticoccus sp. | reverse complement strand
CATTATCGATGTGGGTGGGGAGTCAACTCGTCCGAATTCAATGCCAGTTACTGCTGATGAGGAGTTGGCTAGAGTCGTACCTATCATCGAGGGTATTGCCGCGAATTTTGATGTGCCAGTTTCAGTGGATACCAGTACTCCAGTATCCCCATACAACTGCCCACCATCTGAAAAGGAATCCGGCGTGGTATTAAGTACCGCCATAATGCGAGGAGAAGATAGGTCGAGCCGGTACTGACCGAGGTTCATCTAAAACCCCGGCAGGCAAGCAAGTAGAGTGATGTCATTCAAGAAACAAACACCCCCAACACTGTGGCTGAGGGATGTTATCAGTGTTCTTTGGCAGGGCCACCCACAGCGCCCCTATCATCAGAATCATCATTTTCCTGGACATCAGAACGACCGCCAAAATCCTCATCACGCCAGTCGTGGGGTGGACGTACAGGTTTTCGGGCCATTAGGTCATCTACCTGATCCGAATCAATGGTTTCATATTCCATCAAAGCATCTTTCATGGCATGAAGAATATCCATATTATCTTTCAAAATTTTCTCTGATCGCCCATAGCATTCATCCAACATCCGACGAACTTCAATATCAATTTCTCTAGCCGTGTCACTGGAATAAGTAAGCTTCCCGGTACCTGGCATTTGCCCTTCGTCTTCACCATAGAGAACAGGTCCCATTTTGTCAGACAAGCCCCAGCGTCCAACCATATTCCGAGCCATCTGTGTAGCACGCTCAATATCATTAGAAGCACCGGTGGTCACGCCATCCACGCCATGAATCAGCTCCTCTGCAACTCGGCCACCAAACAAACTACACAACTGGCTTTCTAGCTGACGCTTGCTGTGACTGTACTTATCTTCCTCTGGCAAAAATTGGGTAACACCCAACGCCCTTCCCCGGGGAATAATAGAAACCTTATGCACCGGATCGTGCTCAGGCACCAACCGACCAATAATCGCATGCCCCGCTTCATGGTAAGCAGTATTTTCCTTTTCTTTCTCGGACATCACCATGGAGCGACGCTCAGCACCCATCATGAGTTTGTCCCGGGACTTTTCAAACTCTTCCATGGTCACAGTGCGCTTGTCTGCCTTGGCAGCAAACAATGAGGCTTCGTTAATCAGGTTGGCCAAATCCGCACCTGAAAACCCGGGCGTTCCTCTAGCAACAATACCGAGGTCGACCTTGTCATCCAGCGGCACTTTGCGCACATGAACTTTCAGGATCTGCTCACGACCTCGAATATCTGGTAGCCCAACATATACCTGCCGGTCAAAGCGACCGGGGCGCAGTAATGCCTTATCCAACACATCGGGACGGTTAGTAGCCGCAATGACGATAATACCCTCATTGCCTTCGAAGCCATCCATCTCCACCAGCAGCTGATTTAGAGTTTGTTCACGCTCATCGTTACCACCACCGTAGCCACCACCACGGTGACGGCCTACAGCATCAAGCTCATCGATAAAGATAATGCAGGGAGCCTGCTTTTTAGCCTGTTCGAACATGTCCCTAACACGAGAGGCCCCCACACCCACAAACATTTCCACGAAATCTGAACCAGAAATTGAGAAGAATGGTACCTTGGCTTCTCCAGCAATGGCCCTGGCCAACAAAGTTTTACCGGTACCTGGAGGCCCCACCATCAATACACCTTGGGGAATACGGCCACCAAGACGCTGAAAGCGGGAGGGATCGCGCAAGAAGTCCACAAGCTCGTGAACATCTTCTTTCGCCTCATCGACACCGGCCACATCGGCGAACGTTGTATTGATTTGATCTTCACCCAGCAACCGAGCTTTGCTCTTGCCAAATGACATTGGGCCACCGCGACCGCCGCCACCCCCACCCTGCATTTGACGCATAAAGAACATGAAGATGGCAAGAATTAACAATATGGGGAAAGCCGCCACCAGCAGCTGAGTCCACAAGCTCTGTGGTTCAGGCTCACGACCTTCAACATTGACATTATTATTGAGCAGATCTGACATTAAACCCGTATCGGGCACATCTGGGCGAGTTGTTTTAAACGTGCTGCCATCTGCGCGACTCGCCTCGACCGTAAGCCCCTCAAGAACCACGCTATCAATACGACCCGTCTGCACTTCTTCAATAAAGGAAGAATAGCTAACACTCTCCTCCTTGGCGGTTGGACTAAAATTCTGGAACACAGACAGTAACACTGCTGCAATAATCAGCCACAACACAAGATTTTTTGCCATGTCGTTCAAGTAAACATCCTCGTCTGAAACACTACCGACTATCGGTAACCGTAATATTGGGCTCTCACAATGACAAACCCCATTAAATTAATCTAGCTTTGGCTCTTCAGCCCCTTGGCTACCAGATAAACCTCCCGCGAACGAGGCCTCGATGCATCGGGCTTGCGCGTAACCACACGCTCAAACCTACCCCTCACTTGGCGCAGAAGCTCATCAAAACCTTCTCCATGGAACACTTTGGCAACAAAATCACCACCAGGTTTCAATATCTGACAAGCTAAATCCAGTGCCAGTTCGACTAAACACATTGCCTTAGGCTGGTCGACAGCCCTCATACCACTCATATTGGGGGCCATATCCGAAATTACAAGGTCTGCACGGTCACCACCAAGGACATCAAGAATTTCATTGAGCACCGATTCTTCGGTGAAGTCACCTTGCACAAAATCTACGTCAGCTATGCTATCCATGGGCAATATATCCGATGCCACAACACGCCCCTTATGACCCACCAACTTTGCCGCCACCTGCGACCAACCACCAGGTGCTGCACCCAAATCCACCACTGTCATGCATGGCTTAAATAAGCGATCTTTATTATCCAACTCAATAAGCTTGTAGCTGGCACGTGAACGATAACCCTCCTGCTGGGCGCGCTTTACGTATTGATCACGATTATGTTCCTGCAACCAACGCTGGCTACTTTTTGAACGTCCCATACTCACCTATCTATTTGAGGGCCGACCGAAATAGAGTAGCCACCACCAAAATTTTAACGTTTTATCCTTTTCTACCACAGCTAAATCGGCTTAAACCCAGAGATTATACGAGGTTCAGGTAAATATTAGCGCACTGGCACCTTATTCAGGATAAAATACGCGCCGCTTTGAACGGACGGCTATTCTATGACACTTTCCAATAATGACAAAAAACATCTGCGTCGCTTGGGCCACAATTTAAATCCAGTGGTAACGGTTGCTGGAAATGGCTTGAGCGATAATGTACTGACTGAAATTGACCGAGCGCTCAATGATCACGAGCTGATCAAAGTAAAATTAGCCGTAGGTGATAATGAAGCAAAACAGCAGGCTATTGGTGCTATTTGTGAGAAACTTCGTGCCGAAGTAGTTCAATCCATTGGTCATATCGTATTGTTACTGAGAAAGGCGGACAAACCTAACCCCCGGTTATCTAACTTGCTCAGATAAGCTGCATGGTAACTCACAACAGGATAATTTCGAATAAACAGTGGTATTGGGATACTTGGTTAGAGGGCAAGATGCTAGCCCGCAAACTGTAAAGCAACAAGTAAAAAAACCATGGCATTTGTCATGGTTTCATTCAGAAGCCGAGCCGGTTATCACTGCTACCCTAAAGCTTATATATAGTGTTTTTGTAACCTCTAGAGATGCTTCACATCATCCACTTCATATTCAACATCTCCGGAGGGCGTTTTAACAACCACCTCATCACCAACCTCTTTGCCAATTAAAGCTCTAGCAATAGGGGACTGATAGGAAATTTTATTCGCTTTTACATCCGACTCATCGTCCCCAACAATTTTGTAGGTCACGGTTTCATCTGTTTCCAAATTGATAATGTCGACGGTACAGCCAAAAATGACCTTATCGCCTTCTTCAATTGCAGTGATATCAATAATCTGAGCATGACTGAGCTTACCTTCAATATCCTGAACACGGCCCTCGGCAAACCCCTGCTGCTCACGTGCAGCATGATATTCAGCATTTTCCTTGAGGTCACCGTGCGCTCGAGCT
>DRHD01000383.1 GCA_011049795.1 Porticoccus sp. | reverse complement strand
GTACTTCTTATCTCTGGCAGCAGGCATACTCTTCCTCCAGGATGGATAGGTTATCTGGGCATATATATCAGTATATAGAGAACAACGGGGGCCTCGGCCCCCGCCTTCAAATCAGCTGGTTGCGCCAACCTGAGCTGCCACTTCCGCGGCAAAATCAACTTCCTCTTTCTCAATCCCTTCACCCACTTCAAAACGTGTAAAGGACTGAACTTCGGCGCCGGCATCTTTGACCAGCTTGCCAACTTTGGTGTCAGGGTCTTTAACAAAAGGCTGATTAACCAGGCTGGACTCAGACAAAAATTTGTTGATACGACCGGAAATCATCTTCACGATAATTTCTTCCGGCTTACCACTTTCACGGGCCTGGGCAACAAAGATTTCTTTCTCTCTCGCGACAACTTCTTCTGGCATGTCTTCAGGTTTAACTACTTGCGGGTTCACTGCAGCCACATGCATAGCAACATCTTTCGCTACTCCACCTTCGGCACCACTCAGTGCAACCAACACGCTAATACGGCTGTTGCTGTGGACATAGGCACCAACTACTGGTGCTTCAACTAACGCCACACGACGAACATTAACGTTCTCGCCAACCTTCTGTACCAGTGCTTGACGGGCTTCTTCCATATCAGCAGCCAGTGCCGTAGCATCTGTTTGTTTTTCTGCAAATGCTTTTTCCAATACAGTGTTAACAAAGGCCAGGAAGCCTTCATCACGGGTCACAAAATCAGTCTCACTATTGACTTCAATCATCACGCCGTAGCTATTGTCGTCAGCTACTTTAGCGGCAACAACCCCTTCAGCAGCAGTCCGCCCGGCCTTCTTGGCGGCTTTCATACCACTAGATTTACCCAGCTCATCAATAGCCTTTTCAATATCACCACCGACCTCAGCCAATGCCTTTTTACATTCCATCAGGCCCAAGCCTGTGCGCTCGCGCAGCTCCTTCACCATAGATGCAGTAATTGCTGCCATCTGTCGATTCCTCTCAGTCTTTCTTTTGAATTGATAAAAAGGGGGCATAGCCCCCTTTTGTATTACAGCAGCACTAGCAAAAAAATTGCCGGTGCTTATTCAGCTGCAGCTTCTGCTTCAGGCTTGCCGCCTTCTTCAGTCGTCTTGTCAGCTGCACTCTCTGCAGTGGCTGTCACTTCAACAAACTCGTCTTTACTGGTGACATTGTTTACTTCTGCCTTTCCTTCAAGAAGCGCATCGGCGATAGCCGTGGTATACAGCTTGATGGCACGAATGGCGTCATCGTTACCCGGGATCACATAGTCAACACCATCAGGATTGCTATTGGTATCCACAACACCGATGACGGGGATACCCAGCTTGTTAGCCTCCTGAATAGCGATACGCTCATGATCCACATCGATCACAAACAAAATATCTGGCAGACCGCCCATGTCCTTAATACCACCGATGGAGCGCTCAAGCTTTTCCATCAGACGGGTTCTCATCAAGGCTTCTTTTTTAGTCAGCTTATCGAAAGTTCCATCTTGACTCTGCGTTTGCAGCTCACGATAACGACGGATAGATGCTCGAATTGTTTTGTAGTTTGTCAGCATGCCACCCAACCAGCGGTGACTAACATAAGGCATACCTGCACGCTCTGCCTGCTCAGCAATCACTTGCTGTGCAGCACGTTTAGTACCAACCATAAGTACCTTGTTGCCATTGACGGCAACTTGGCGAACAATTTCGAGAGCTTCATTGAACGCAGGAACAGTGTGCTCCAGGTTCAAGATGTGAATTTTGTTTCGTGCCCCGAAAATGAATTTTTCCATTTTGGGGTTCCAGAAGCGAGTTTGGTGACCGAAGTGGACACCAGCCTGCAACATGTCACGCATGCTTACAGATGTCATAATGATTCCTTTATTTAGGGTTAAGCCTCCACATATCCCACCAGTCAACCCGCTAAAGCGAGCACCCAGACAAGTGTGTCGATATGTGTGCGACGTTAGATTTCAATTTAGCTCCGGGCACATGACTCCAGAACGGTGCGCTTTATACCATAAATCAACCATTTATTGAAGGGATAGTGGTATGAACTTCCCAAGAATATGCCATAGCATGTTTCTATCCGTTACAATTCACTTTTATCCATTACAATAGCCCCATTTTACAAAACCCTTCTCACTGAACTCCCTGGAACAAACTATGGCTGTAGATCTGAAAACCGCCGATGAACTAAAAAAAATGCGCGTAGCTGGCAGGCTGGCGGCGGAAGTTCTAGAAATGATCGAACCTTATGTCGTCGTTGGTATCAGTACTGAAGAGCTTAACCAAATCTGCCACGACTATATGGTCGATGTACAAAAATCCATCCCCGCCCCACTGAATTACCATGGCTTTCCAAAATCTATCTGCACATCAGTAAATCAAGTGATCTGCCATGGCATCCCATCAGAAAAAAAGGTATTGAAAAATGGCGATATTGTTAATTTAGATATTACCGTTATTAAGGATGGGTATTTTGGCGATACCAGTAAGATGTTCGGTGTAGGTGACGTACCGTACCATGCACAAAGATTAATGGAGACTACCCGAATTGCGCTTTCCAAGGCGATTGAGATCGTCAAGCCTGGTACCCGCCTGGGAGATATAGGTCACGTCATTCAGCAATATGCCGAAAGCAACCACTATAGCGTGGTAAGAGAATACTGCGGCCATGGTATCGGCACCGAATTTCACACAGACCCACAAATACTGCACTTTGGCCGTCCGAATACAGGCATGGTGCTCAAAGAGGGCATGACCTTCACGATTGAGCCTATGCTAAATGCGGGCAAACCTCACACCAAGTTAAAAAAAGATGGGTGGACTGTAGAGACTCGTGACGGAAGGTTATCCGCTCAGTGGGAGCATACTCTTGCGGTCACTGCCGATGGCGTCGAAGTTCTCACCGCACGTAATGAAGAAAATTTTTAAGGGCTGCTGAAATAATGACCTCGCCAGTACCTGCCACTCAAAAACCTCTACTTTTCTTTGATGAGCGCCGATTCCTTGAGGATTTGAACACCAAAAACCCTATTGAGGTTTTCAAGAATGCCATTGAGGCGGCCAATGCACATCTCAATGCCCGATTCCATGAAGGGGAACAAACCAGCACACTGATTTTTGAGCGTGCATCCTTTATGGATCTCATTCTTCGTCATGCATGGGATCGATTTGAATGGAGTAAAAATATCAGCCTGCTGGCCGTTGGCGGCTATGGTCGAGGTGAACTTCACCCACAATCAGATATTGATTTAATGCTGCTGATTCGCCGCGGCAGCCCCACTCGCTACCAGAAAAGTATCGAAGGGTTTCTCACTTTCCTGTGGGACATTCAACTAAAAATTGGCCAGAGTGTTCGCTCCCTCTCACAGTGTGTTGATGAGGCCAAAATTGACATTACTGTAGCAACTAATCTGATGGAAACACGCACCATCTCAGGTGATGAAAAGCTACGTCTATCGATGCTGAAAAAAACTGGGCCGCGAAAAATTTGGTCATCAAAAGATTTCTTCCGTGCAAAATGGGACGAACAAATCGAGCGCCACCAAAAGCACGGTAATACTGAATACAACCTCGAGCCAAATATTAAAGAAGCCCCTGGTGGCCTGCGCGACATTCAGATGATCAACTGGGTGGCTAAACGCCACTTTAAAGTAGAGTCCCTAGAAGAACTGGTAGGCAAGGAATTTCTGACACTAGACGAATACCTGCAGCTCAAGCGGGGGGAGGCGTTTCTGTGGCGAGTTCGCTACGAACTACACCTCATCGCAGAGCGCCCAGAGGAGCGACTACAATTCGACTATCAACGCAAGATTGCCACCCTGCTGGGTTATCACGACAGCGATGAGCGCTTGGGTGTTGAGCAGTTTATGCAGCACTACTATCAAGTCGTATTGTCCATGCGCGAACTGAATGACGTGATGCTCCAATACCTCGACGAAGTCATCCTCCACAAAGATAAAGCGGGGAGAATAGAGCAACTGAACGAGCGCTTTCAGGTACGTAACCAACATATCGAAACTGTCGGTGAGTATGTATTCGCAAAATATCCCTCTGCCCTACTTGAGATTTTTTGTTTACTGGGAGAAAACGAAAATATTATCGGTATACGTGCCGCCACCATCCGCCAGATTCGTCAACATCGTAAACTTATTGATGACAATTTTCGTAACGAGCCTCAAAACAAGCGGCTATTCTTACGACTATTTCGCTGCCCCTACAAATTAAGCACACAACTACAAAGAATGACACGCTACGGCATACTTGGCCGCTATTTACCTGAGTTTGGGAGAATCATTGGGCAGACACAACATGACCTGTTTCACCGCTACCCAGTAGATGCTCACACCCTGCAATTGATAAAAAATATGCGTAACCTTGACCGCCCTGAGGCGGCCGAAGAATTCCCCGTTTCATCACACATCTATAAAAATTTATTCAAACCCGAATTGGCATTTATTGCAGGTCTCTATCACGACATGGGCAAAGGTCGAGGTGGCGATCACTCTGTTCTGGGTGCCGTTGATGCGGCTAATTTCTGCGAGAGACATGGCCTTCCTGCTGAGGAAGTTAATCTTATCTCCTGGCTGGTGGAAAACCACTTACTGATGTCCAGTACCTCCCAACGCTCAGACATTTCCGATCCCGATGTGATCCACAAGTTTGCCAAAGTGATCGGTAATCAGAGAAAGCTCGATTATCTTTTTGTGCTGACCGTAGCAGACATCACCGCCACCAACCCCACGCTCTGGAATAGCTGGAAAGGCTCACTGATGAGGCAGCTCTATGCAGAAACCCGTAAAGCATTGCAGCGTGGTTTGGAAAACCCTGTAGACCGAAATGGCTGGGTAAAAAACAGCAAATTAGATGCCATCAAAAAATTGGCTGAAAGCGGTATTGATGAGACTCAAGCTAGAGCAATTTGGGGCAACCTTGATGATGAGTTTTTTCTCCGCGAACACGCTGACGATATTGCTACCTACACAGCGGCTATTGCAACGCGAGGAGACGACCCCGAGCCAGTCATACTCATCAAGGATGCCGGTGTAGAAATTCCTGTTGCCACACAAATATTCATCCACACTAATGGTCTTGATAACGTATTCCCCATTACTGCGGCCACGCTGGATCAACTGCAACTCACTATTCAAGATGCTAGTCTCCATAGCGACACTCAAGGAAATACCTTTGATACCTTTTATGTGCTTGATGAAAACAACAAGCCCTTTGGCCACAACACCGGGATGCTTGACCGCATCCAAAGCACCTTGTCCGATACTCTGAGAAACCCCAGTCAATCTACCTTCAAGGTGCAACGGCGCACGCCAAGGGATTTAAAACATTTCACCCTGCGCACCATCGCCTGCCTCAGTAACGATATTGAAAAAAGTGCCACCATACTGGAAGTGATCACCCCGGACCGACCAGGCCTACTTGCAAATCTGGGACGCATCTTTATGCGTTTTGAGTTGCGCTTACTCAGTGCAAAAATCTCCACACTAGGAGAACGTGTCGAGGATGTGTTCCACTTGGTAGACATGGACTACCAACCCTTGAGCGACGCCATTTTATGTGCGCAATTGAGTGATGCCATATGCAGTGAGCTGGATACCCGCAACAAGGAAGATATTGAAGGTGCTCCGCTACAAAAAATGAAGCTGTGGCAATAATTTTGTGACCATACAGGCCATCCACCAACGTCTGTTAAATTAGATTGAACAAAATTAAACACACAGTAAAACAACAATGACTACCGACGAATAGAAAATTCTTAATGAATACTGACTTGGACAAACTAAAGCCTTATCCCTTTGAAAACCTCAACGCACTCAAGGCGGGGATCACACCACCCTCTGAGCTGGTACATATCGCCCTCTCCATTGGAGAACCAAAACACCTGGCACCTGAGTTCGTTAAACAAGCCCTTGTTTCTGCTCTGGACAAGCTGTCCGCCTACCCCCTCACCAAGGGTGCCCCGGAACTCAGGCAGACCATTTCCAACTGGCTAACCAAACGTTTTCAGCTACAGCTAGTGGATCCTGAATCTCAGGTACTACCGGTTAACGGTACTCGCGAAGCTCTGTTTGCCTTTGCCCAGACTGTAGTTGATCGCTCCATAACATCGCTTACAGAAGCAAACACGGCACCACTCCCAGCACCACCACTGGTGTTGAGCCCTAATCCGTTTTATCAGATTTACGAGGGGGCCGCCCTACTAGCCGGTGCTGAACCACTGTTTCTAAACTGTACCGACGCCAATAACTTTGCACCGGATTTTGATTCAGTCTCACCAGAGACCTGGGAGCAGTGCCAACTGATCTACATTTGCACCCCCGGAAACCCCACTGGCGCAGTGCTAGATATTCCGACCTTACAAAAGCTCATTGCCCTGGCGGACCAATTTGACTTTGTGATTGCCAGTGATGAATGCTACTCAGAAATTTATGGCGATGAAAGCAATCCACCACCAGGCCTACTCCAGGCCTGTGCTGACATGGACCGCCATGACTACCACCGCTGTGTAGTCTTCCACAGCCTATCCAAACGCTCTAGCTTACCCGGATTGCGCTCGGGGTTTGTGGCCGGTGATGCCGAGATACTTCAATCATTTTTACGCTATCGCACCTACCATGGCAGCGCCATGTCCGTCCCCACCCAGCAAGCCAGCATCGTGGCCTGGAATGATGAAAAGCATGTAAGAGAAAATCGAAATAAATATCGCCAAAAATTCCAGGTATTCCAACAGGTACTTGGAGATATCCTGCCTCTACATTTACCCGATGCCGGTTTCTACCTGTGGGCTGATACCCGCCCTGCCAAGAAAGGCACTGACGAAGACTTTGCGCGAGAATTGTTTGCTCAACAAAATATAACCGTACTACCCGGTCGCTACCTGGCCCGGAGGGCTGATGGTATTAACCCTGGTGAAGACCGTGTCAGAATGGCTCTGGTCGCTTCAGTGAATGAATGCAGGGAAGCTGCAGAACGCATCAAAAAGTTCATCACAACATAGCCCAACGAGAGATCAACCAGCAATCTCATGCTTAAAAAACAACGTGTCGACTTTATTCTCAACAGGCTCAATGAACTCTACCCCGCGCCACCTATTCCCCTGGCGCACAAGGATCCCTATACCTTACTAATTGCAGTACTACTCTCGGCCCAATGTACGGATGAGCGTGTCAATCAAGTCACTCCAGCTCTATTTAATGCTGCGGACAATCCTTTTGATATGTGTACTGTACCGGTGGATGCGATCTACAACATCATCCGCCCCTGTGGTCTGGCTCCCCAGAAATCAAAAGCCATTTCAACGTTGTCGCAAATCCTCATCGATCAGCACCAAGGAATCGTACCGGAAGACATGGCGGCCCTTGAACAACTGCCCGGCGTAGGCCACAAGACTGCGAGTGTAGTCATGTCACAGGCATTTGGTCAGCCCGCCTTCCCTGTGGACACCCATATTCATCGCCTGGCACAACGCTGGGGCCTCACCAATGGCAAAAATGTCGTACAAACAGAAAAAGACCTGAAACGATTGTTTCCAAAAGACTGCTGGAACGCGCTTCACCTGCAGATTATTTACTATGGCCGTGAATTTTGCTCTGCCCGTAGATGCGATGGAAGAGTTTGTGATATCTGCACTACCTGTTATCCAAACCGTAAAAAACCACTCAAAACCAAAAAAGCCTAATAGACAATTTAATCGCTAATCAATAAAGGAAGACACGGTCTCTCGTGAATGAGCCGCACAATTTTGTTATCCTACGCCGCTCATTGGTGGCAAAGCTTTCAGCGCCACAGATACTGTTAAGCTATTTACCACTTATGTACCACTAACTTATGGCAGACGTATTATCGTGATTACTCTCTACGGCATCAAAAACTGTGACACGGTAAAAAAAACTCGCAAATGGCTAGACGAAAATGTCATTAGCTACCAATTTCATGATTTACGTGCCGATGGGCTGACCAGTGAGATGATCGAGCCGTGGATCAAGTCTGTGGGCTGGGAAACAGTTCTGAACAAACGTGGTACTACCTGGCGAAAACTTGCCCCTGATACTCAACAGCAAGTGACTGAGAAAAACGTGATTGAATTATTACTGGGGCACCCGGCAATGATTAAACGACCAGTACTGGACGTCGATGGAAATATCACGATTGGCTTCAAAGCAGATAACTACACGATGATTTTTGACCTGTAATTTTTATTCTCTGGAGATAGATTGAACAATGACCGCACTCTATAGTTTTGGCTTAGGTATAGGCACCCAAAATAGCGAAGGAAAATGGCTGGAGGTTTTTTACCCTGAACCCCTACTCAACCCCAGCGACAACATCCTGAGCGCGCTGAAATCAGCTATTGGCTACGATAGCGGCAATCAAGCCATCGCCTTGGATAAAAACACCTTGGAAGAGCTGGGAAATGCTCTAAATAAGGCGGGCGAAACTGCAATGGCAGCCATTGCTGAGCAGTTCAAGCAAAGTGAAAGGCCTGCTGTTGCCACTATTTTGAGTAGTGATGACGCACCTGCATCTGTTCCCGAGGGCTACCTGAAGTTACACCTGCTATCCCATCGCCTCGTCAAACCTAACCACACCAACTTGAGTGGACTGTTTGGCGTATTGCTCAATGTGGCCTGGACCAACGAAGGCGCTATCGATATTGCCGAACTCGCCGACCGACAAATACAAGCTCGTATGGAAAACCGTAACCTGTCAGTGAACAGTGTCGATAAATTCCCCAAAATGGTGGACTACGTTGTCCCTGCTGGCGTTCGCATTGCAGACACATCCAGAGTTCGTCTGGGCGCCTACATTGGTGAAGGCACCACCATCATGCATGAAGGCTTCGTCAACTTTAATGCGGGCACAGAAAGTACCAGCATGATTGAAGGGCGTATTTCACAGGGTGTCTTTGTGAAGTCGGGCTCTGACCTCGGTGGCGGCAGCTCCACCATGGGCACCCTGTCAGGTGGCGGCAATATTATTATCACTATCGGCAATCAATGCCTGTTGGGAGCCAACTCAGGACTGGGTATTCCACTGGGTAATCGCTGTACCGTAGAAGCCGGCCTCTATCTTACATCTGGTACAAAAGTCACGCTGCTCGACGATCACAACCAAGTTGTTGGCCAAATAAAAGCACGTGAATTGGCTGGTAAAGATGACTTACTCTTTAGAAGAAATTCCACAACAGGGACGGTGGAATGCCTCACCAACAAATCCGCCGTAGAATTGAATGAGGCCCTGCACACCTCAAATTAATGATGAGCCCCAAGCGTTAGTGTTACTTTAAAGCCCTGGCATTTGTCAGGGCTTTTTTCTATCCGTAGAAATAATCTATAAAGTCCTACCAAAATAATTCGTTCAATCAATTTACACCACTGCAAACTTTCCGCTACTGTTAGCCTATAAATTATTAGGCTATATGTTAGAAGGGGATCACTATGAGCAATCTCGAGTACGGACCACTGGCCAGCATTATAGGGGTGTGGAAAGGGGATAATGGTACTGATGTGGCACCAGAGCCAAATGATGGCATCGAACATAACCCCTATTCTGAAATACTAACTTGCGAACCGGCTGGTGACGTATCTAACGCCTCAAAACAAAAGCTCTGGGCGGTACGCTACCACCAGACCGCCCGACGTATATCTGACAATACGGTTTTCCATGATCAAGTGGGCTATTGGATGTGGGATGCCGCACAAAAACAGGTTATTCAATCACTGACTATACCAAGGGCCGTCTGCGTACTAGCGGGAGGAATCTCATCTACAGACTCAAACGGAACGCTGCATCTTGATGTTTCTGCAAAAGATGGGGATGCCCATTGGGGCATCATTCAATCACCGTTCATGGACAACAATGCAAAAACCTCAGCATACCATTATCAGTTGTCTGTAGAGGGTGATGTCCTCACCTATTCACAGTCCATCCTATTGGAAATCTATGGGAAATTTTTTGACCACACCGATAGCAATACATTGTTGCGACATTATCACCCATAAGTACTCCATGTGTGTTCAAGGCTAGCCTCCTTTAATCGAAGTCTGTTTTCTAAGCTCTCAATGCCACAAAAGGTAGGGCGATATTGATAGAAAATATACAATTAGCACTTGGGTGTTAGATTTGATTGTTTGGAGATATGATTGAAGTCCAATCTATAATGGTTTATATCTACTCTGGCCACACTATTTTAAAACAATAAGGAAGAAATTATGCGCATCTGTACTTTAGTATTAGGTTTAGCGTTTTCATGCCTGCAAGTTTCTGCCGTTATGGCCACTGAACTGACTCAATCATTGAAACGCATCAATGATTCGGGTGAAATTAATTTGGGCTATCGTAAAAGCGAACCACCGATGTCGTTTGTCGGTGAGTCAGGAAGTGCCAAGGGTTACTCAATAGATCTTTGCGAGGCCGTCGTTGCAGGGGTTATGAAAAAGCTGGAACGAACAAATCTTAAGATAAATTATGTTCCGGTAACAGCAGCGTCACGTTTTGAGGCTATAGAGTCATCCAAAATCGATCTTTTGTGCGGTGCTACGACTAAAACCTTAGGCCGCTCAGAAAAGGTAGGATTTTCACAACTGACCTTTGTGACAGGTGGTGGATTATTGAGTAGCTCTGGTGCGGCTATTGCTAATATTACAGGCCTTAAGGGTAAAAAAATTGCCGTGGTGGAGGAAACGACAACCAGAGCATCGCTGGAAAAAGTATTGTCAGAAAACGGCATTAATAGTGAAATCGTAACAGTGGCCTCATTAGATGAAGGCATGGCTCTATTGGATAAAGGTGAAGTCGCAGCATTTTCAGCTGATCAGGTTATCCTCATCGGAAGCGTCATGGCACGAAGCACACCCGGCCAATATTTTTTGTCTCCTCAACTATTTTCCTACGAACCATTCGCCCTCGCAATACAACGAGGCGATGCAGATTTTCAGCTAGTTGTCGACAGTGCTTTGTCGCGCATTAATCGCAGTGGCCAAATTGTGGATATTTATGGTAAGTGGTTCGGAAAATTTGGAATGAAACCACCCGTTGCGCTGCAGATGCTGTATCAACTAGGCGCCACACCGGAGTAAGAACGCCTTAGAGATAGATCCGGGACTTGGAATCGCCAGTTTTGATTGCTTTGCGGTTAACCCTTATTGGGCCAAGTTCCTTATCTGTCATCGAGGGTGAATTCTTTTCCCTTGATACATTGCTTGAGATTTTCTTGCACAACAGACTCAAAAACTCATCCACGATCAACCCCGACAGCAACCAATTTTTCAGCCGCTACTAGTCGGTCAAGAGCCTTTTCTTATAACTACTATGGTTAAAATATTTATGGTTTCGATATGATGACACCAACACTGGAACTCACCTGTGAACTTATTCGCCGCCATTCTGTGACACCTGAAGATTCCGGCTGCCAGCAGTTGATGATTGAACGGCTGGAAGCCATTGGCTTTCATGTAACCAAACTCCCCTTCGGTGACGTAGAGAATTTCTGGGCCGTACATGGGGACAACGGCCCTACCCTTTGCTTTGCCGGGCACACCGATGTGGTGCCTACTGGCCCAGAGAATGATTGGCAGCGCCCACCCTTTGAGCCCACCATCGAAGGTGATTTATTGTATGGTCGTGGTACGGCAGATATGAAAGGGTCGCTGGCAGCAATGGTCACTGCCGTGGAAAGTTTTATTGCAGAAAACCCCAATCATCATGGAAAGATCGCCTTCCTGATTACCAGTGATGAAGAAGGCATAGCCATCAACGGCACTGTGAAAGTGGTCGAGTGGCTAGTGGCACAAAATGCCATTCCAGAATGGTGCCTGGTGGGAGAACCATCAAGTACCTCGCAAATAGGCGATGTCGTCAAAAATGGCCGTCGAGGGTCACTGGGTGCCGAGCTCACTGTCAAAGGTGTGCAAGGGCACGTAGCTTACCCTCACTTGGCAGACAACCCCATCCACAAAGTTGCCCCGGCATTAACCGAACTTACTATTGAAAATTGGGATGAGGGCAACCAATTCTTTCCTGCCACCAGCTTTCAAATTTCCAATGTAAATAGCGGCACCGGGGCGACCAATGTTATTCCCGGTGAAGCAAAGATTTTGTTCAATTTCCGCTTTTCCACAGAGGTCACGGCCGATCAATTAAAATCTCGCACTGAAGATATCCTGAGGAGACACAGCCTCAACTATGAGCTCAATTGGAATCTCAGCGGCCTACCTTTCCTAACCCCAGAGGGCGCCTTGGTTGAGGCTACAGTTTCAAGTATTCGAGATATTACTGGGCTAGAGACTGAGCTATCCACTGCCGGTGGCACCTCTGATGGTCGATTTATTGCACCCCACGGTAGCCAAGTAATAGAACTCGGACCAACCAATGCCACTATCCACAAAGTAGATGAATGTGTGTGTATAACCGATCTGGAAGCGCTGAGCGCTATTTATCAACGGATACTGGAAAAACTGCTTTAATCTACTCAGTACATTCATTTGGAGTCCTCATGAAGCACTCTTCGTTATCCAAAGTAATTTTTTTATTCCTCATCACTACGGCTGCATCGATACCCGCTATTGGTGGAAAAATAACCCTACATAATGGTGATATCTTTCATGGAGAACTGACGACTATTAATAAAGAGACCATCGTATGGATGTCAGATACATTAGGAGAACTCAGGCTGCCCAAGGAAAAAGTTGAGCACTTTGCTTCCTCAACTGTTCTTCATACGGTTAAAAGCGACGCGAATAATGCTGAAAATTGCTCACTGAAAATGTCAGAAACAATTGATGGTATTTGCGAAAAAGGACAGCTTTCCGGTTTACAGCTTAAGGACTTAGTTGCTACCAGCCCCCCTCCACCTTTAGCGCCTTTTAGTGGCGAGGTTAAATTTAATACCAATCGAAAATCAGGTAACTCTTCTTCCAGGGATTCCGACTTTGAGGCACGACTCAAATGGAACCAAGAAGAATTTCGTCATGAAGCAGACTTTATTGTTGAATTAGATAAAGATGATGGCAACACCACCGAAGAAAATTACGAAGTCGACTACCAACTCAATTATGACTTTAACGACCGCTGGTTTAGCTACGGTCGCGGTGATTATGACAAGGACAGATTTAGTGCTATTGATGAACAGTACGAAATAGGGGCAGGTCTGGGCCGAAGAATTTACTTCGAAAATCGACTCAACCTGAACTTACAGCTCGGACCCAGCTACTTGATAACGAAAAATCCAGGCGTCGATACGGAGAAAGATCTCGCCAGCCGCTGGGCGTTGAGGCTAGACTGGCCCATTTCATACCAAGACATCACTCTCTTCCATGAGCATTCGCT
>DRHD01000382.1 GCA_011049795.1 Porticoccus sp. | reverse complement strand
GTCTGCTACTGCAGCATTGTCTGGGTTTGTAATCACCGCTGTACTGGCTTTATTTTCAACCAGATACATGGCGGCAACCCGCTGCAAGTCTGCCAGCGTGACAGCCTTCACTTGGTTGCGGAACAATTCTCGCACTTCACGGCTGCGGCCATAAAGCTCGGCATGGAAGGTTTGCTTGGCTTCGCCGGCAGGTGAGCCGGGTTTATCAATGGAACTGATCACACCAAGGATGGCTTGTTCTACCTGAGACCACTCATGCTTCTCATTCTGAAGCCATATCAGTGATTGATCAAAGTCGTTCAGTGTCTCTTCAATACGGGGGTCGCGATAAGAGAAGAATCGGAAAGCGGCAATGTTGCTATCCTGCCCGGCACCACCACCGTAGGCGCCGCCTTGTTCACGAATGGCGCGATGCAAATAGCCATTGCGCAGGAAGCCACCCAATACCGTAAGGGCCGGGGCATCCGGGTGTGACATAGGTACTGTGGGGTAAGATTTTGCACAGAAGTTAACCTGAGTGCTGGTCTTCCATAATTCGGCTACCTGCTGATGTAACTCAGGCTGACTAAAGGCCGTAAATGCAGGGTTAGTTACTTGGGCAAAGCGCTGCTGAATTGCCTGATAATAATCAGCAAATTTGTCGGCTTCGCCCACCACTAAAAATTCGCGGGGGGCGGTTAATACCAACTGGTGTATCTCGGCCAGTTGTTCTGCCAGTGCAGCCAAAGTCTGATCGCTTGCCAGGGAGCTATCCAGTTGTTTGATTTGACGGATACCCTCAAGCCCACCCCACTGATGAGTCAATTTTGCACCTGGGCTGGTACCACTGGAGGCAGCAGTCATGGCCAAGCTATGGCCGCTGCCAGTAACACTCGCTTCCCGGCTGGCACGGGTTTGGGCAATCAGTTCTCGAATGCGGGGTAGTTCATCAAAGCGAACCTGCTCCAATGTCCCTTGCATCAGCTCCGTCATCGCCGATTGATTTCGGACGAGCCCCTTGGAGGAAAGTGTCAGGTGGCCAGTCAGTATTTGTTCATTGTTGGGCATGCCCCGGGCACTGGCATAGGCACTGATGCCACCACAAATCTGGGATTGCCAAAGCTGTGTGGCGAGGTAGTCCTTATCACCCGCACCCAGTTCGGTCAGGCAATTACTGTAGATGGGCAGCAGGTCTAGTTGCTTCGCTGTTAATGCGGGTAACGGCAGAATAATTTGCTGATATACCAGCCCATTGGTACCTGCGTTATAACTGGTGAGGGGCAGGGCGTGGGGTAGAGTGCTTTCCAATTTTTCTGAGGCCGCCACATAAGCCATTTCCAAAGGAATATCTTCCAGCCCGACCTTGGGCAATACCGATTCATCGTCTTTCTGTTGCTGGCGCTCATTCAGCACTTGGGCTTTTTCAATCACCGCCTGCTTGCCAGCATCATCCAGACCTTCCTTAATGGCCGCTAAACGTTCGGCTTCTGCCTGGTCTCTTTTGGCGGCAAGTCCCGTGTCCGGTGTCATGGTGAGTCGAACCCGGTGAGGATTATCCAGTAGAAGATTGCGGGCCAGCTGTTTAATGTAGTTGGGGTCTTGAATATTGTTGCGCAGTTTTTCCAACACCGGGTCCAGGTTCAGCAACGCAATGGAATCGCCTCGGTGGGTGGCGCTGGTGAGGGCCGTCAAAATCAACTGCAAGCCATAGGGGTAGCCGTCACCACCAATCTCACGCTGTTGCAGTTCCAATTGGTGCAGGGACGCTTCTACCTGTTCCTGAGGGATACCGTTATCTGCTACATTTTCCAACACAGACAATACGAGTTGTTCTACGTCTTCAGCACGGTCCGCTTCGCTGCCTTCAATACCACAGACAAAGCACAACTCCCGCTGGGAGTCATCAAGGCCGCACAGGGGTGAAGGTGACGACCCCAAATCTGTCGTCTCCAATGCTTTTTGTAACGGCGAAGCACTGTTGTCCAGCAGAATACTGCACAGCAGGTGAGCTTCCATACTGGCTTCAAGGTCAGTGGCTTTGCCGAGTAACCAGCTCAATACAATATGGGTTTTATTGTCTGTGCTGCCTTCTTCGTTAAAGGCGTAAGCTTCCTCAATGGCGATGGGCTTCTGGTAACGCTTTTCATCGGGAACAGAAATTTCCACACCCAGCGGTTCAAACCGCGCTAATGCTTGCTCTTCAAACGTGGCTTGTAGCTCTGCTGCTGGTGTATCCCCATAGGTCATAAAAATAGCATTGGAGGGGTGGTAGTGCGTCTGATAAAACGCCTTTAGCTGCTCATGGGTCAGGTCGGGAATACACTCCGGGTCACCGCCACTGTTGTAGTGATAAGTGGTGGTGGGGTAGAGGTACTTACACAGGGTGTGCCAAAGGGTGGAGGGCACCGAACTCATGGCACCTTTCATCTCATTAAATACCACGCCTTTATATACCAGTGGTGATTCCGCATTATCTGGCTCGGCAAACTCTACCCGGTGGCCTTCCTGAGCAAAGTCCAGTTCATCCAGCCGTGAGAAAAACACTGCATCCAGATACACGTCCAGCAAATTGTTGAAGTCTTTCTTGTTCTGGCTGGCGAATGGGTAAGCCGTCCAGTCTGAGCTGGTAAAGGCATTCATAAAGGTATTCAGCGACCGGCGGATCATCATAAAGAACGGGTCGCGTACCGGGTATTTTTCACTGCCGCACAGGGCCGTGTGTTCCAGAATATGGGCAACGCCAGTGGAGTCTTTGGGTACCGTTCGCAGTGCCACCAAAAACACATTTTCAGTATTGTCGGCCGTTATATGGACATGCTGTGCCCCGGTTTTACGATGGCGGTATTCAGCCACGTCAATATTCAGGGATTCAATGCGCTCACTGCGCAAAAACTCAAAGGCAGGGTGTGCCTGTGGGTTCAACAGAGCATTCATATAAGACCTCAGTCATTGGAGAGTTTGGTAAAGGTAGTATTCTACCTGTGGAGGGGCTATTCCGTCATTAAAGAGTGCGCCATTAACAGCGAGTCATTAATGGGTTGAATGTTATAGGGGGCTGGGGCTGGATGGGTAGAAGCAGACCAAGTTATATCAAGGCAAACGCCTTTAATACCAGCAACCCAGCGGTCACCGTCACAATTCCCAAAAACGTGGACAGTACGACAATATTAGCGGCGAACTCACCATTGCCACCCATAGCCTTAACCTGAATAAAACTCGCCACCGCCGTGGGGGAGGCCACCAGAAAAAACAGAATACCAAGTTCCATACCACGCACGCCCAGCCAGATGGCAAGGCTGATCATCAACAATGGTGCCACAATCAGTTTGATTGTAGAGGCCGCCACCGTACTCACACCAGAGTGCTTTAGTGCCTTCATGTTCATGGAGGCACCAATACACAGCAGTGCCAGAGGTAACGTCATGCGGGCAAAGTAATTGCCGGTGTCCTCAATCAGTTTGGGCAGAGGAAGCCCGCTGAACTTCATCATAAATCCCAGCGCAATACCGATGAGCAGCGGGTTCTTCATGGTGTTCATTGCCATTCGTCGTAGGGGTGATTGGCTGTCATCAGATTCAATGGGGTTCAATGCCACCACCGCTAGCAAGTTATACAGTACCGTCAGCACCGCGACGGGCACCGCCGCAGCGGCCAGTCCCGGCTCACCGTAGGCATTACTACAAAATGCCAACCCGATAACGGCCAAATTGCCACGAAATGCACCTTGCACAAATACGCCACAATCACCTTTGTCCGCAATAAACAGGCGGCCAATGGGCAATGACAGGGCAAACAACAACAGAGTAATGGGAATAGCCACCAGTAATGGCAAGCCCATAGAAAAGTTATCCAAGTCCGCCCGGTAAATACTCAAAAACAAAATAGTGGGCAGTCCGACCTTGAATACCAGGTCAGAGGCGGGTTGAACAAATTGGAGGTGGATTACCCCAAGTCTTTTTAGCAGTAAGCCCAGTAACACCACCATAAAGATGGGGCCGGTGATAGAGATGGAAAAGGCGAGCAGGCTTGCTTCGTTCATGGGTAGAGACTAAGTAAATGGGGTCGGTATGATACCAGCTAGGTGGTAAGCAAGAGAAAAAAGGCGCTTTGCTTAAGGTGAAACTCCGTGAACAGCGGCCTATGGCCGCTGTTCACTTGTAAATGAAACCTAACTCTTTGATTTTAAAAGGCACAGGAATATGATAAGTGGCAAAGGGAATAAATAAAAAAATCTAGGGAAGGCACTATATGTCTATTGAAAAAAACAACTCGACACATGCAACTACTTGTTTTGCATAGAGAATATCAAACAAATATTTTGGGCGTCTTTGGGTGGGGAGCCAAAGTGATATAGCGCCTGAGTCTTTATAATTCAATGTTAGTCATCCAGTAACTATAGGTAGATAAACAACATGATTCCTGAGCTAAAGTTAAAGGATGCGGAACGTATCGTTCGAATTACTATGATATTAATACTGTTAACAGCTGGAACCAGCAAGGTTTTTAGTCAGGGTGGTTTTTTTGAGTATTACTCTCAATTATTCCAAGGGGATTTAAGGATAAATTTAGCGCCATTTCTCGTAAATCTCTATCTCAAGGCAACCCCCTTTGTTGAGGTTTTTCTTGGCTTGGCTCTATTAAGCAATAAGTACAAGATCTTCGCAGTTTATGGTTGGTTTGTTTTTATGTTAAGCCTATTGTTTGGTCATTACATTCTGCAAGAATGGTCTTCTGTTAATCAGATGTTGGACTATATTTTTCTTGGCTTATTGTGTTTTATTTTGCCCAATCATTCTTCTTGGTTTAGTAGAGATAACGCTAATTAAGTGGTAATGGCTAACAAGTTTCTGCACTCGGAAAAATTACTCGCTACGCTCCAAACCTTCCGGTGAGCAAGGTGTTATATTTTAAATACCTGATTTTAAGGGAATATCTTTCGTAACATATAAGAGGAATTATAATGATAAAAACTGCAGGCGAACTGATAGCTGAAGCTCAGACAATGATTGATTGTCTTGATGTTCAATCAGCCAAATCATTATATGACAGTTCAGAGAGCGCCTTTATTATCGATGTGCGGGAGGCTGATAGTGCGGCAACTGACAAACTTGTAGATTCCATAAATATCTCTCGCGGTTTAATCGAAATGAAAGTGTCGAAACTTTGCTCTGAACCAGATGCATTAATTTTGACGCACTGTGCTGGTGGTGGTCGAGCATCACTAGCAGCTTTAACGCTACAAAAAATGGGTTACACTAATGTCCACGCTATCACGGCAAAATTTCAAGACATAAAAGATACTTTTGGGTAGTTGGTAATTAGTCAAAAATATAACAAGTGTAGGCAAAATCGCCCTACGGGCTGGACACGCTTTGCATGCCTTTTCTACAGGCGTTATACCTAATCGTACACTTGGGAAATATTGTTCAATGACCCCATTATCTGAAAATACAATTAGCTGCCCGTATTGCGGAGAATTGATTGATGTGCTGATAGAATCCTCTGAAGTGGATCAAGAATATATAGAAGATTGCCAGGTATGCTGTAGACCCATTCTATTTACAGTGACAATTTCAAATGGTGGTGAACCCATTGTATCGGTGCGTAATGAAGATGAAGCTTATTAAAAATGCATCAAAGATGACGCCTGAACCTCGCGCCCTATACACGGGCGTTAGCACGCAAGAGTGATGAGTGTATTCTCATGAGTTTAAATAAAAGGCGTGCCGTATTGGTGCTGTCTTCGCTGCTGCTGACCTTTGTGGTGCTGCGGCTTTATTTGCACCTTTTTCCTAATACAAATTTTGATGTCGGAATTTACAATATTCACCACCTATTTTTAGGACTGCTCTTAGTGACGTTTGGCGGTTTACCTTTGGTTCTATTCGAAGGTAACAGTCGAAAATTAGACGTTGCATCAATAGCGTTTGGGGTTGGGCTTAGTATGGCTTTGGACGAATGGGTCTATCTCATAGTGACAGATGGGAGCGACAAGTCCTACCTGCTACCCGTTTCCTTTTGGGGAGGGGTGGTCATGTTAAGTTTGGCGTTGGGGTATGCTCTTACCATGGTCATTGTCTCTCACCGGTGTGAGCGTGCTAACCATTCACCCCAGCCTGACGCAGCAAAGCCGCGCAATTGAACTTGATCGTCATACAAAAAAGGTAATACATGCAAGATGTTGACATTTTTGTCTTTGCGCGCTCGCTTCATATTATTGGTGTTGTGCTATGGATTGGCGGTGTAGCCTTTGTGACAACTGTGCTGATTCCATCGCTCAAGAGAATCTCAGCTTCAGAAAACCGATTGGAGTTGTTCGAAAGACTCGAAAATAAGTTCTCTTTCCAAGCAAAGATAGCCACCCTGATAACAGGTATTTCAGGGGTATATATGTTGTTTTTTATGGATGTCTGGAGTCGGTATTTGGAGCTGCAGTTCTGGTGGATGCACCTAATGACATTCGTCTGGTTTATCTTCACCGTCGTATTATTTGTTCTTGAGCCATTATTTCTCCATCGGTGGTTTCACCAGAAAGCTACTGACAATAGCGATATTGCATTTATGCGGCTTCATACCATGCATATCATCTTGTTACTGCTTAGCTTGATTGCTGTATTTGGCGCAGTGGCTGGATCTCATGGCTTTCTGTTCTTTTGAGGTCAAGAACCAACAAATCAATCGACTTATCCCAGCAAGCTGCCCCGAACCTATAAACGCTATGTGTTTTCCCGGCCTATTATTAAGACGTGTTATTGCGACAGGTTTTTAAGATATAAGCCGCCAAGGGAAATCAGCATGAATGATCTTAAACATTTACCGCATCCTACCAAGTGTTTTTGCCAAATCCCCCCTGAAACACTTAAAAAATGGATTGTAGAGCGATATATAAAGAACCGATCTACGATAGATCTATTGGGTTCTGTCAGTGACCCTCTGGCTAAAGAGGCCATCACCGCTGTAGCCTTGGTTGATACAGATGACAGTACATTGCTAGAGATGATGGGGGATGTGGAACTCCCGGATCACCATATATTGCACTGTCGGGAGCAGGCGAAGGAACTGATTGAAGAGCTGAGGAAAGAAAATGGCTAATAAGACACTGCACCCTCGGTGAGACATCTGCCCGGCTAGCGAGCTTGGTGTTAAGGTTCTCCACTTACCTTATGTGCTTGCTATGAGTTAAATTTTTTTGGTTTTAAAATGACAAGAAATTCTATTTTGACAGACAAACCCCTATCCCTATTATCTGATGCCGCAACTGAAGCACACGTGCGTATCCAGGCGGATTTCGAGGATATTAATCCCGTTGTAGGTGTGAGCCAAAAGATGCGCTCCCAGGGTATCCCCGTTGATATGATGACGATTGATTGCTTGAAAAGCGGCAAGCGTATCATCGTGATCTTGCATGATGAACAACCAGATATAGTCAGTTACCAGTTTTCCTTTAAGGGTCAAGACCCTGAGGGTAAATTTGAGACAATCCCACTTAATGAGCTAACGGCCCAAACACTGTACGAGTGGATAAAAAGCTATTTCTCAAGCGCGACAAGTTAAGAGGCTCATTTTTAATAACAACAATTTTAACTTAGTCATCAACAACCTTAACCAGTCTCTGTACCAAGCTGTCACAACGTGGCTGCGAACTCGTAGCTGCGTGCTATTAGGGTTGCTACTTCTATCGTTCCTACTACAAGTCGAGTACCAAGGGTCCCGCTTCTTCGTCACTTGAGCGCGGGGGCACCGGGTAGCTGCAACAAATTAACGCCTGACCCTCAGGGGGTGGTGTCATGGGAGGTTCTGTATATTGGACGGCACCCTCTAGAATTTTTGTCACACAAGTCTGGCAAATACCGGAACGACAGCTATATGCGGGCTGGAGTCCATGCGCTTCTGCAAAGTCGAGTAGCGTGCCCTGACTCGGGTCCCAGCGTGCTTCGATGCCGGAACGGGCCAACCGCACTGCGACGGGTCCACGGTCACCCAGCTCTTCAGTCAGAGATTTAAAACCACTTGGCCGGTCATGATGCAAGCTTGCACCCGAGCCAAAGAATTCGTAGTGAATGCGTTCATGCGATACGTTTAATCCTTTTAAACCATCGTACAGTGAGGTCATGAAGGGCGCTGGACCACAGATATAGAATTCATGATCATCAAAGGGCAACAGCGATTTGATGAGTTCGATATCTATGTGGCCAAGGCTATCGTAGTCCTCTCCTTCGACGTCCGTCGCTAATGGCTTGCTGTGACAAAAGTGCACATGCAGACAGGGCCACTTTTTCGCAAGATCGCGCACGTCTTTTTCGAAGGCATGCAGTTGAGAGTTGCGGGAAGTATGGACAAACCAAACTTGCCGATTATTGCACCCGCAGCCAATACTTTCGTTTGCCAGCTCTTCCAGCATACTCATCATGGGCGTAATGCCGACCCCGCCACTGATCAGTACTACCGGGCGTGTGCTTGGTTCATCCAGTACGAACTTGCCTCGCGGTGACATGGCGCGAATCGTTGAGCCGACTTTTACCTGATCATGAAAATAATTAGATGAGGCGCCCGCTGGCAATCCGGGCTTTGCAGGGGGCTCCCGCTTGATGGAAAGACGGTAATATTCACCGTTCGGTGCATTCGAAATTGTGTAGGTTCTTTGAATCGGTTTATCCGCGTCGGGCAGATGAAGCTCTATGGGTAAAAATTGACCCGCTTTATGACAATGAATCTTTTCGTCATCGGCCGGCTCAAGATAAAAAGATGTAATAACGGTGCTCTCCGGCTCCACTCGTGCGACCCGGTAATGTCTGTACACATTGCCTTTTATTCGTTCGGCCAATGTCTCGGCAACTTCTGCCCAGGAACCGGTCTTTTCCAGACTGGGAGAATACTCAAGGAAGTTCCAACGGATCGGTATTGCCCTTTCGATCAGCAGCCCCTCGTCCAGGGTCAATTTCACCAATCGCTCGGCACCAGCGAAAGCGTGTCCCTGTTCGCTGTCCCAGATGATTTCAGCCGTGCAGGTCAGGTACACGAGGTCACCGCTATTAAAATCAATGAATAACAAACCAGCACGGGGATTCAGAAGAATGTTGCCAAGGGTATTGAAGTGATTGTTCCCTTTAAAATCAGGAAACATTAACGTCTGGTCGTCTTCGATACGCACGAAACCCGGTTTTCCGCCGCGATGTGAAACGTCGGCGCCGCAAGTCACGTCATCAGATCCGCCGGCATAATGCGTGGCAATATAGAAATTGTCCGCTAGAGAAATGATTTCGCGGGCCCTGTCACTGAGCCGCTTGATTCGGTGGACAGGGCGATCCTCGCCAATACTGTCAATGTCGGGTAACAGCTCATAGTCGCGCGCCTGGATATATTGCGGGCAGTTACCAAAAGTCTGGTCGACCTTGATGTCGATGTATTTGTCATCTAAAGCCGCGACTTTGCCTGTCATGCGATTTCGCCGACGGCTTTGGTATTCGATACCGAGCAAGCCGACCTGTAATCCCTCCGACAGAGTGTCGTTAAGTGGATCGCCGAAAATGGGCCGGGCTTCGATACTTAATGTGTAGGGATCAGGCGTGTGTACGAAACCCGGGCGTCCTGCGAGGATTGATGCCCAGGGGCGCCCCGCGTCGTCCACTGTACCGATGAGTAAATACGGCAGTTGCGCATAAAACGCCCTTTGTTGCTCCGGCATGTGATCACGAATGAACCGTTGTCCCAGTTCCTCGACCTGCTCGCGCACGCCTAACCGTGATTGGATATCTTGTTCGCCGCGATGAAACGGCGATTCAATGTCAATCGTCGTCATCGTAGATTCTCCTTGCCCGTTAGGTATTACCGTAAAATCAACATAACTTAAGCTGCCGGTGCAATAAACTCGATCCGTATGCCACCCGGCATGGAAATGGTGAAATGCCGGGTCGGTCCGTCGCCCAGTGGTTCCGGTGCGAACTCGATTTTTACATTCACGGTTGTCTGTAATTGCGTGTAGAGCGGATCAAGCGCATCGCCGTCCACCTTGAATGCCAAATGATGCAGGCCGATGACATTTTTTCGATCAAACCCCGTGGCATTTCCCGGCTTATCCGCTTGCCACAGGGTAATCATCGTGCCGCCATCTGAAAGAAAAACCGCCGGATAATCCGGTACTTTGCCCAGCACGTTGAAACCTAAGGCGTCGACAAAAAATGCTTGTGCCGCATTCAGATCAGGCACGGTCAGCCCGACATGATGGACGCCGCGTGTGACAGAATTGGTCGTTGCCATATTCATCTCCCATTAACTTAGAAATTAGTGGATGCTACAAATCAGTGGTTTTGTCTTGGCGTACTACCAACTAAGAAGAGTATAGGCATAAATAGCATAAGCAGGGTCAGATGAGACTTTTTAATAGAATATTTAGGGTGGTAAGATCAGTGATGATTGATTGCTAATGTTATTGTCCTGTGTCACAGCCCCCTTTCATTAAAACGTTATAGTTGGGCGTGTAGCGTCTGTTCCATCATACGGTTAGCTAATCAAAAGGAGTATGCAGATTAATATTACCAGCTATGAATCCCTGTTGTCCGCGGCCAATCAACAACCCGAGCCGCAACGTCTACTGTTCGTTTTTTTAAGAGCATCACTGCCTGACGATCATGGAGATGAGGATGCAAGCCGTTTCCATTCCGGGCAAGGCGGTGCATTACAACCCATCATGTGTGTCGATAAGACATTGGGTGAATTGAGTACATTCTCGGCGCTGGTGGCTGAAGCTGAGAGAATAGAAAAAGATTGGCAAATTGTTTTGGTTGCCGGCCTTGCGGGAAAAAACGGTGCCGTTCCGAGTTCCGATGATGCGGAGGAGCCGCTTAAAATGATGTTGCACGTGGTAGAAAATGGTGGTGATCTCTCCAAATATATGGCGTTTGACCGAGAGGGTGTGCCCGTGCAGTTTGGTTAGCACGGTTACCCTTATTTTATATTTTATACTTTAAGCTTCATACTCTAATACATGTTTTCTTATAGCTTATGATTTCACATTACCTGCTTGATATTATTATTTTGCTTACAGCGGCAGTGATTGCCGTCCCTATTTTTCAAGCAATCAGGTTAGGTGCTGTTCCTGGTTTTCTGATATCCGGTGTCATTGTTGGCCCATCGGGATTAAGTTTGATCGGCAATGTGAGTGAGATCAGATACCTCGCAGAAATTGGGGTTGTCCTTCTGCTGTTTGTGATTGGTATTGAGCTGAAACCATCACGTCTCTGGCTAATGCGACGGTTAGTGTTTGGTCTGGGTAGCCTTCAGGTATTGCTGACCGGGGTTTTACTGGGTTGTATCGGATATTTTGTGTTCGGTATTCCCTTGCGTGCGGTGATCTTAATTGGCCCTGCGCTAGCACTCTCTTCAACGGCATTTGTGCTGCAACTACTTACTGAACAAAAATCACTGACATCGATTTATGGGCGCACGTCTTTTTCGGTGTTGTTACTTCAAGATCTTGCTGTCGTGCCTTTATTGGCTTTGGTGCCGTTACTGACCATGACAGAGCTCAGTGTTGGTAAAGATATTGGGTTCGCACTGGTTGAGTCGATATTGATCCTTGGATTAATTGTGCTGGTGGGCCGCTACCTGTTACATCCGATACTACACCGTGTGGCACTGTCCGGTAATTCGGAAGTTTTTACGGCGTCTGCGGTTCTTCTTGTACTTGGCACCGCTTGGGTCACAGAGCATGTTGGGCTCTCTATGGCGATGGGTGCATTCCTGGCCGGATTGCTTATATCCGACTCCTCTTATCGGCATCAGGTGATGGCTGAAATTCAGCCTTTTCGCGGGTTGTTGCTGGGCCTCTTTTTTATGTCGATGGGCATGCTGCTCGATTTAGAATTGTTGTTTGAAAGCCCACTGGTGTCAGTTGGGTTGGTGGGTGCATTAATTATCATAAAAGTCGTTGTGCTTTTCCCGTTAGCGTACCTGTTTGGCATCAAGACAAAAAACAGTCTTGCCGTTGCCATGATACTTGCCCAGAGCGGTGAGTTTGCCTTGGTGTTATTTTCTCTAGCCTATTTGGCGGAGCTTTTTAGTGAAGAACTGTTTCAACAACTCCTGATTGTCGTACTTCTCAGTATGCTTGTAACACCGATTCTTGCACATTTCGCACAACGGCTTAGTAAAGAAAAAGAGAAAAGGAAAATTAAAAATATTGAGATGCCGGTGGCACCAATAGTACTGGCAGGATTCGGTCGAGTTGGTCACCGAATAGGTGAAATTTTTTCGATGGCAGACATACCGTTTATAGCCCTGGACTCAGATGCTTCAATTGTTGAAAAAGAACGAGCGAATGGTCACCCTGTATTTTTTGGCGATGTGTGTAACCCAACGTTATTGAGTTCTGCTGGTGCAGGTCATGCCAAGATTATTATTGTGACGCTGAATGATTTTGATGCGACGGAGCATTTGGTTTCAACATTAAGAAAAACATACCCTGACATGGTTATTTATGTACGCGGCCATAGCCTGAATAAGTGTGCTGAATTGAGAAGGTTGGGGGCATCGGGTGTTGTCTCTGAAAATGTAGAGACAAGTATGGAATTGGCCCGCATGGCGCTGGTTAATGTAGGCTTCGATGATAATAAACGAGAAGATATTCTGGGCGAGTTCCGCAAGTCGTATTACGCTCAAATAAATGGTGCAGTCGGATCAAAAGATACAGAGAATTAGAAGGGGAGGGCTGTTGTTAAATCAATTCGAAATATTCGATAGCCACTTCCATATTATCGATCATCAATTTCCCCTTGTTCCCAATAATGGCTACCTGCCTAACGAGTTTACCCATAATAATTACTTAGACCGCATGAAACCGTATGGCCTCTGCGGTGGTGCGATTGTCTCCGGTTCTTTTCAGGTATTTGATCAAAGCTATTTAGTGAATGCATTAAACCAGTTAGGGCCATCCTTTGTTGGTGTCACGCAGCTTCCAGTCACGGTTTCTGATGATGAAATTATCCAGTTGGATCATGCTGGCGTACGAGCCCTACGGTTTAACTTAAAGCGTGGCGGCTCGGAGAACTTACATCATTTGTCATCGATGGCACAAAGGATTCATGAGTTAGTTGGCTGGCATGTGGAACTGTACGTTGATTCAACAGAGTTGCCAGATTTATACAATACTCTGATTGCATTACCTTCTGTCAGTATCGATCATTTAGGCTTGAGTCAATCAGGATTAAGTGTGTTGGTCAAGCTGGTGGAGAAAGGAGTTCGAGTAAAAGCGACCGGCTTTGGTCGAGTTGATTTTGATGTGAAACGTGCATTGCAGGACCTATATTCAGCGAACCCAACATCGTTAATGTTCGGTACAGATTTACCCTCAACGAGAGCGCCTATTCCGTACAGTGATAATGATTTCCTTTTAGTTATAGATGCTCTAGGTGAAGATGGCGCTAGTGATGTGTTGAGCCGTAATGCCATTGATTTCTATAAGCCTCAACAAAAATCATAACAAAGCAATAATTGGATTAACTAATAATCCGATTGTCTGGTTCCCTTCTTTTTTAAATGTTCATACAATAGCGCCTTTCGAGATACCCTTTAGATCGGATAGTTGTTGAATAAAGACATGGAGTCAGTAAATGAAAAAAATACCTCTTGTTGTTGCCTTGTTATCCTCCGCTGTTACCTTTCCCGTATATGCCTATCAATTTGAAGTTGAAGTCGGTTATACCGATTCAGAAACTGATTATGATAGTAACTTTGGGCCTGATGAAGATTCAGATAGTGTTGATGTAGGCGGGACCTATTATTTTAGTGATGTAGAAACAAATAAAGGCCCATTAAGTGTTGCGGCATTCTTGAGTCGTGCGTCAAATGTTAGTGCTTTCTACGCTGATGGAGAAACTGAGGTTGGCGCAACTCAGATCACTTTTTCGGGGGGGAGGGGGAGCTATTATGGTGCCCCCAGCTTGGGAGCAACCTATCTTTTGCCCAAATATGATATTGATACTGAAGAGTATTTCGTTAATGGCCAGTACATACACGCTGAAAGTGGTTGGTTAATAGATGCTTTGTATGGTTACTCAGAGGAAGATAGAGACCTAGGATTTGATATAGAACGAGATAGTTATGGCGTTGGTGTCGGTAAATACATTGCTAAATATACCAGGCTGAAGTTGAATTATGTTCATACGGAAATAGACATAGATACACCTGTAGGTGATGCGTCTACGGACTCGGATGTGGTCAATCTCGGTTTGTTTCATGTGCAAGAATTGGGTGACGATACTTTTTATGATGCATCTGTTGATGTAGCTTATCTTGACTCAGATAATGGGGATGATGCTCAGGCTTATTCTGTGTCAACAACTTATTATTTCTCTCCGTCTTTAGGTGTTGGTGTTAACCTTTCTCATATAGATGGGGATGATGTTGATACCACTAGCTATGGAGTTTCTGGTGAATGGTTTATTACGGATAACTTTTCAATTGATGTGAGCTACTTGAGATCAAAGGTGGATGTCTCTGAGAGTAGATCTATTTTTGTTCCCTATAGGGGGGTTGATTTTACCCGACCTATTAGCACTTCTTTAGATGCGGATATTGATACTTTTTCTATTGGAGCACGTCTACGCTTTTAATTGCTTGAGTGAAATATATCAAAATTAAGAGTATTGGAATTAAAAGGGTAGCTATAGCTGCCCTTTTTGTTATCCCTGTAATCAAGCTATCTTTTACCTTGTTTTTTGAGCAAATACTGAGTCCTGGAAAGGTGTAAAGGGGTAGCTTTATATTTGTATGGCCTCACATAGTTTCTAACGTTTATTCCGCTTTAAATCTCGAATAATAAACCGCCCTGGATGTACGGCTTGCCGTAAATCCAGTTCCAGTGGTGGCACTTCACCACAGATTTGACTGGCTATCAGCTCTGCACACAGTGGTGCGTAGCTCAGTCCCCGTGAACCATGACCAATATTGATATACAGTCCTGGCCAAGTGGCACCTGCTATGGGGATGTGAGAGCGGGCATTTTTTCTCAGTAATTTATAGTCGTTTAGGTAGCTCTCCAGTTTAGGTGCTGGCCCCGCGATGGGCAGGTAATCCGGTGTGGTGCATCGGAAGGCGGCACGGCCCTGCAATTGGCTGACATCCACTTGGCCAAAGGTATCTGCCATGGCGGCATCTGTGGTGGCGAGTTGCTGCATATTGATTTGGTGGTCTTCAGGGCGTACAGCAGTGCTGGTTTCTCCAATGTTATACGTAGCGCCAAGGGTATGTTCGCCACCCTCTGCTGGTGCGATGTAGCCTTCGCCACAGAGTACTGTTTTTAGTGCAGAGCTTTGCTTCGTAGTAGGTAGGCGGCTGATCTGTCCACGAACTTTTTTGACAGGCAAGTGACTGGTTTGGTTAAAGTTACTGCTGTCAAAACCGCAGGCGATAACCATGACTTGCGCCGTGGCGATGGTGTTCCCAGTATTATTTAGAGCCTGCCAGCAACCATGTTGAGACAAAGAGCCAGGTTCATAATCGATGTTTGCTACTTCTGACGTTTGAATGGTGATTAACGGATGCTCAGTGAGTATCTGGCAGGCGATAGGCGGTTTAATCCAGCCGAGTTTGGGGAAAAACAGTCCAAATTGATTGGTGAGGGAAAGGCCTACTGTTTGATTGAGTTGCTCACCCTCAAGTAACTGCACCAGTTCCTTTGGGAACTGTTCAGCCATTTTTTTAAATTTTTCTTTATCGTTTTCTGACGACGGTAGTACCAAGACGCCACAGCGATTGCCGATAACAGCTTCGGTGCCTGGTTTTTTACTATCCAAATTTTTGCTATCTAGTTTTAGGTCTAAAAAGTCATTGTGATAGCGGCTGGCATTGAGCAGTGCCGCCAGTCCAAAGCGTGTCAGTTGGGATGCGCTGGTGGATAGCTTGGGATAAAGAATACCCTGTGGACTGCCTGAACCTTCCTGCCCCATTGTCCGGTGACGTTCGATTAACGTGACAGTAATACCTCGTTCAGCCAGCGCGCGTGCCGTGGCGCAGCCGGCAATACCGCCACCTATCACAATGGCCGTTTCTGGCGTTGGTTCAATGGTAGACGGAAGGTACCAGGGTGGTTGGTAGGGTGAGTTAAAGGTGGCAGGCTCAGCTGTGATAGGTGAGCTGTCTCGGCGTGGTGTTTGTTGGTTGTCGAGAGCTGAGGATGAGGTCGTGTGTTTTATCAGGCTGCCATGCAGTATTTCACGTTTTAGTCCAAACCCCGGTGATCGATCAAACTGAAAACCCGTGTGCTCCAGTGCGTGTCGAACGGCTCTCGCCACAGTGAAGGTACTAAATGTCGTGCCCAGTTCACTGAGATCAGCGATTGTTTGAAATAATGTTTCGCTCCACATCTCAGGGTTTTTTGAGGGTGCGAAGCCATCGAGAAACCAGGCATTGATAACCGGGTTTCCCTGTTGCTGGAATAGCGGGTGGTCACTGCCTTTGAGGGCGGCAAACATGTCATCTGCTTCGCCGTACATCAAGGTGAGAATGATGCGGTTATTGGCCAACTTGAGCCGGTGTATTCCAGGAACTGCAGGGGGATACAATTGAATTAATTCATCTGCCAACTCAAACAATTCTGGCCAAAGCTTAAGTGTGCGCTGTAGGTCTTCTTTGGATAGAGGAGATTTTTCCACGGAGACAAAATGAAGAATACCGGGATTTGTCTCTGCACTGGTATGTTCCAGCCAGGCTTTTGCGGTCACCAGAAAATTCAGCCCGGTACCAAAGCCTGTTTCACCGATGGTAAATGAATGGCCAGGGTGGTTGCTCCATCGCTCGGGAAGCTGATTCTGTTCCATGAAAACATAACGGCTTTCGTCGATACTGCTGTCGCTATTGAAATACACATCATCAAAGGCAGTAGAGATCGGTTGGCCATTGTCATCCCATACAATATTTGCCTGCTGAATAGCTTTTGGCGGGCTGTTTTCTGGTGTTTTTTTTATTGGTCTAGGTTTTGATGACGTATGTTTTGACATGGGATGCCTTGGTGACAGTAATGCGGTGTTTAATTCGAGGTTGGGTCAGGATTTGTTTTTAGGTCAAACTCTCTAAGAACCTGTTGGCACCACTGTTTGATTCGTTCATCGGTGAGATCGAATTGGTTTTCATCATCGATGGCTAACCCGACAAAATGTTGTTGATCGGGGGTTAATGCTTTTGACTCCTTAAACTCGAACCCGGCTACAGGCCAGTAACCTACAGTTTTGGCGCCTTGATTACAGACTTTAGCCCAGAGATACCCCATAGCGTCGAGAAACCAGTCAGGATAACCCTCCTGGTCGCCGAGTCCGAAGAGTGCGACTGTTTTCCCGGTGAGATTGAGCGTGTCGATGTCGTCCCAGATATTCTCCCAGTCTTCCTGTAGCTCGCCATAGTCCCAAGTGGGGATCCCGAGTATCAAATAGTCATAGTCTTCCATGGTGGCGATGGGCTCTTCGGCCAGATTATAGATGTCGACTTGTGGTTTCCCTTGGAGTGCGTCACCAAGAGAAGTATTCAGCTCGTCACCTATTTTTTCAGCCACCATTTCGGTATAGCAAGTGGATGAACCGTAGAATAGTCCGATCGGCGCATGATGGGTGTCAGAAACAGGACACATCTAGACAGCACCCTCAAAGTCCAACTGACGCCACGCTTCATAGACGATGAGTGCAACGGTATTGGACAGGTTCAGGCTGCGGCTTTCCGCTTGCATAGGAATACGGAGTACCTGTTCTGGTGGTAGAGCATGACGGAATTCTTGGGAAAGGCCCCGGGTTTCAGGACCAAAAACCAACGTATCTCCTGACTTGAAGGCAATGTCGGTATAGCGGGTGTGCCCTTTGGTACTGATGGCAAATACTCGATCGGGTTGTTCACTTGTCACAAAAGTTTCCCAGTTGGGGTGTACCTTGGCATCTTGCCACTCCCGGTAATCGAGTCCAGCACGCCGTAGCCGTTTGTCATCAAGCTCAAAACCGAGGGGTTCTATCAAATGCAGAGCAAACCCGGTGTTGGCGCAGAGCCGGATAATATTACCCGTATTCGGTGGGATTTCGGGTTCAAACAGAACGATGTTTAGCATGGGGCTGACTTCATTGATAAGAGTGCATATAACTTTCTCTGCGGTATGATGCAGTTTGCTTGGTCAAATGGCCAGTAGAGAGCGAAAATGGCTAGGGCCAGCCAATAGCTGTCATTTTAATGGCAGCAGGAAGCGGCGACTAGCGTGTTAATGGTTGGGAGCATGAATGGAAAACTCAGGTACAGAAAATGCTATTGAGCATGCCAAAGCTCACCACCACCCTCGTTTAATTGCCAAACGGCTAGCCGAGGGGCCGGAGTCGATTTACCTCAAAGAATTCATCTATGGTGCGGTAGATGGCGCTATTACCACATTTGCCGTTGTGGCCGGTGTAGCGGGTGCAGGAATGTCTGCTGGTGTGATCATTATTCTCGGTTTTGCCAATTTGTTGGCCGATGGCTTCAGTATGGCAGTCAGTAATTTTCTCAGTATACGAGCAGAGAATCAGCATCGGATCAAAGTCCGTCAGATGGAGTTGGAGGAGATTGAGCGTTTTCCAGAGGGAGAGAAAGAGGAAGTTCGCCAAATATTTGCCATGAAGGGGTTTGAAGGACAGTTATTGGAAGGCGCTGTGGAGGTGATCACCGCCGATACTGAAAAATGGGTGGATACGATGTTGCAGGAAGAACATGGTATGACCCTTCAGGAGCATGATGCTGTGAAAGGTGGGTTGGCGACTTTTTGTGCATTTTGCCTAGTGGGTTTCGTGCCTCTAGGTACCTATGTAACCAACTGGATTTGGCCTGATTTGGTGGCTAACCCTTTCGGTTGGTCCATAGGTTTGACTGGCGTAGCATTCTTTTGGGTGGGCGCAGTGAAGGGTAAGTTTGTGTCCCATTATTGGCTGCTGTCGGGCCTAGAGACCGTGGCCGTAGGAGGCGTTGCCGCTAGTATGGCCTATGGGATTGGTGTGCTGCTAAAAGACTTGGTTGGCTAAGTGGTTGTCTGAGACATAGAGCTTTATCAGTGTGAGATATTTTCCATCTCCACCATTAAATCATCAGAGAGTGATTCCAGCTCATCTTGAAGTTGATCCTTATTAAGGGCAGAGCTTGGGAGCCTTACTTTTGCTGTGGCTCGGAATAATATTTCTGAGCTCATGGGGGCATCTTCACAACTGGTACTGAGTTCTTCCACATTCACATGCAGACGAGCCAGAAGGGAAGAGATTTCGCCAACAATACCGGGCCGGTCATTGCCTACTACGGTGAATATAAGGTGTTCGCCCATTACGGGTTCAGCACCCGTACTGGCTTCACCGCTGACCCGAATGCCCTGACTATTAAGTTTGTTCAATGCAGACAACAGCGTGGATTGTTTTTCCTCGGCAATACCCACCAACAAAATACCGGCGAACTTTCCGGCCAAGCGAGACATATTGCTTTCCAGCCAATTACCACCATTCGTGGTGACCACCTCAGCCACTTTTTCAATAATACCCGGGCGGTCATCTGCAATAATGGTGAGAGCGAGATAATGGTTCATGGCTGGGTCATCCTGGTGGCTGGTTTGATGGTAGTGTACCCGGATATTATGCCGTATCAGTTATGGCCTGGGAACGTCAGGATAAAACAAGTATCCAATGAGTGACTGTTAGAAACACGGGGTAGGGAGAGGTCAATGATAAATACACGGTTTATGTTGGTAGTACTGTTGGGCTGTATCGGTTTCGGTATCGGTATCAGTTCAACGGTTAGTGCGCAGGAAGGAGTACCTCAGGGCGTGCTTCAGAGTGCTCATCGAACCCCGGAATTTGTACTGCGAGATCAATACCGTCATCCACTGGAAACATTGGCCTTTTTTGGTGTGGAGCCAGGAATGACGGTGGTGGAAATCTGGCCGGGAAAGGGTTGGTATACCGAAGTACTAGTACCCTACGTGGATGATGGCGTTTTTTACGCGGCTCACTTTCCCACTGGTGTTGGTGTTGATTATTACGATAAAAATCACACACTATTTGTTAAAAAACTCGAGGTACACCCCGAGATCTACAGTCGTGTCAACATGGCTTCTTTTGATCCTAAACGTAATCAGTTGACGGTGCCGGAAGGCAGTGCTGATCAGGTGCTGACGTTTCGCAATGTTCACAACTGGTTGCGTTCAGAGAGTGAGGCCAGTGCCTTTGAGTTGTTTTACAAAGCATTAAAACCGGGTGGTGTGTTGGGGGTTGTTGAGCATCGTGCATTGGAGGGTACCGATTGGGAGACTATGAAAACCAGCGGTTATATGACCGAGCAATATGTCGTTAATCTGGCTCAAAAGGCCGGGTTCGTGTTGGAGGCAACATCAGACATTAACAGTAACCCGAAAGACACCAAGAACCATCCAAAGGGCGTTTGGACACTACCGCCCACGTTGCGATTAAAAGAGCAGGATCGGAATAAATATTTAGCCATTGGCGAAAGCGATCGTATGACATTGAAATTTAGGAAACCGGGAAGCTTAGAAAGCCGGAACAGCCCATGATTGAAATCCCTTTAGCTCGAATTTCAGACGATATTCTCAATGCAATTATTGAGGATTTTATTGCCCGTGAGGGTACAGACTATGGTTCCTCTGAGGTGGGTTTCGAGACAAAAGTTCAGCAAGTAATAAGTCAAATTGAGCGGGGTGATGTGGTGATAACGTTTGACCCGGAAACCGAAAGCTGTAACCTGCTGACCAAACATCAGTTCCAGCGCTTTCAGAAAGAACAACAATCTTAAGCAAGCTAGCAATGAATTATTTAATTGATCAACCCGCTGCAGGGAAAAGTCCCTGCGGTACTTTAATATTTGCCCACGGTGCTGGTGCGCCCATGGACAGTGATTATATGCAGGCACTGACTGCAGAACTCAATGCCGCTGGTATGGCGGTGGTACGCTTTGAATTTCCCTATATGCAGCAGCGACGGGAGACAGGTAAAAAACGACCCCCGGATCGTGCACCGATACTGCTAGATTGTTGGCGTGAAGTTTATGGCGAGCTTTCAAACCGTACAGAGTTGCCCCAGCCAATCTTGGTTGGTGGTAAATCCATGGGAGGCCGAATGGCCAGTATGGTCGCCGATGAGTTAGGTGCGGCAGGCCTTTGCTGTTTCGGTTATCCCTTTCATACGCCAGGAAAACCAGAAAAAATGCGCACTGAACACTTACTTACCATTAAAACACCCACCTTAATTTTTCAGGGTACCCGAGACCCTTTTGGCAAGCCCAATGAGTTGGCCCCGGTTCCTTTTAGCGATGCGGTAAAAATACACTGGCTGGAAGATGGCGATCATGATCTGAAGCCACGCAAACTATCGGGTTTACTTCAGCAGGAACACTTGAAAACAGTGGCAGCTCTGGTCTCAGAGTTGGCTCGCCTTGGTTGAAGGTGGCCTGTGGTGATAAAACTGGGGGGTGATAAAGGAGAGTTAGGTTTACCAGTGGTGAGGTTTTTTCAGGGGGCAGAAACTTGCCACCTTCATGAGGTGGATATTTCCAGTGGCAGTGTCCGAGTGATAATGTCTGATCAGTGATGACTAATCAGGACTTAACTCAGGACTCAACCAGCTTGGAGATTGCCGCCAGTGCTTCCGGATCTTGCGCCTTGATCTTGTTGGCGATGTGATGCTGGAAGAAATACCGGAAAGACTCTTTTGTTTTGGCAGGATAGAGGCTTTCATCACCTGGCAACACGGGTGTACTGACAACTTTATCGTCATCAATAAGCATGCCTTCTAGCGCACCATCAGAGTGGAGTCGCCAGCTGACTACTTCCTTCAATATGATGTTTTTAAAACCATCACTTGAAAGTACCGCATGAGTGCCAATGGTGTCTGGAATTTCCTGCACCACGTCACGGCCAGTATCACAGTCGAATTCATAGTATTCGGCTGCAGTTTCCAGCTCCATGACTTTGTGAATAGGCGCTTCGAAAAACACTTCGTCAATACCCGGATCGTAATAACCTTCCCAGTGACCGTTAAGTGGATCCTGTATTTCAGTGCACGGCATAATGTCATCCAGCCATGGCACAAGACCTACTATTTCGCCATCTGCCCGCAGTGCCCAACACAAGACTTTAATACTGAAAAACCTGGATGGGTGAGCCTCGTTGGAATAAATCATTTCAAGACCATCGAGCTCAGGGGCGAGACGAATAATGCGACGGTTGAGAGGGGAAGAGAAAGACTCCCCGGTGAAGAGATCGACCACATTATCTGTGTTGTGGCCTGATGTTGAGGTAGTCATAATACGCCTCCTCAAATGGTAGTTAGACAAAGGCACGTATGTAGAGTTTCTTATCGTGCCAGAATCTTGGGTGGTGGATAGGAAACTGTGGCCACCACACTACATAAGGTACTACCGATCATCTAAAAGCACAATACCTAGGGTATAATTTTTGTGAGCTACTATTTTGCCTACGGTTAAAATATGAATTCTGAGCGTATGTCAGCACGTGATCTACAGGTTTTAAGTGCCTGTTCTGGGTGGATGGAAGGCATTGGTTTGCGCTTCAATAAACGTTCACGCCGTGACGCAACACTTGCCTGTGCCGCGTCTCGAGAGCGTGTGGAAGGCGTGCTGTATCATTTGGCTATTCCAACAGAGATTATTAAGCTTGACCCTCATGAGGGGGGCGCCGTTTATGTATAGCCGAGAGTTGTTTCAGGTGCAGACCATTTCCAGCCTGCTTCCTGCATGGATGTATATCGCCAACCCAGCGGTCATAGACAGCACCATCAGGCCTGCGCGTTGGTATGTAGAACACCTGTCGGCAGGAAAGGCATTTCTTACACCAGAGTACTGGGATCGTATTGACCAAACACCTTGTCGGGAGGCTGTCGATGTCATCTGGTAACCGTTTGGTGGCTGCAATAAGCGCAGCTCAATTGGTCACAACCTTTAACCGCTTGTTTGCTGATACTTTCAATACTCGGTTGGAGAGTGGGGGCGAGGAACCTATTTATCTGCCTTCTAATGATACTTATGATTACCATCGCCTGATTTTTCGCAGTGACTATATTTCCAGCGCGCTCCATGAAATTTCCCACTGGTGTATTGCTGGTGAGAAGCGCAGACAGGTTGTTGATTTTGGATATTGGTATAACCCCGATGGCCGGACAGAGGTCCAGCAGGGAACTTTCGAACAAGTGGAAGTAAAACCCCAGGCGATGGAGTGGATTTTCTCCGTGGCAGCGGGACATTCTTTTAATATCAGTGCTGATAATTTGTCGGCTGATATTGGTGCCAGCGAGGAATTTGCTGACTTGATTGTTCAGCAAACCGCGGAGTGGTGTGCTTCACCCATGCCTTCCCGTGCAGCAGCGTTTACGTCGGCTCTTTCTGAGTGCTTTAATACCCAGCCATTCTGTGCGGATCATTACCGTAAGTCTTTTATCTGATGTCGTCTCCTCTCTATCTGATCGACGCATCGATTTATATTTTTCGTCATTATTTTGGATTACCTGAAAACTGGCACAGCAAAGAAGGGCAGCCCACCCAGGCGGTTTACGGGTATCTGAAATTTTTATTATCACTGATAGACAAAGAGTCGCCTGAATATATTGCTGTGGCTTTCGATGAGAGCTTGGGCCATTGTTTTCGCAATCAAATTTATCCGGCCTATAAGGCTAATCGAGTGTTGCCAGACGAAGCGTTGGCATTTCAGCTCAATGCCTGTGTGGAAGTGACGGGTATTTTGGGTATCATCGGACTTGCCAGCGATACCCACGAAGCGGACGACATTATTGGCACGCTGGCCAAACATGGCGGTCAAATGAATGGTCGCCAAGTTATTGTGGTGAGCCGAGATAAGGATCTCATGCAGTTGGTTGGCCCTAATGATCTGATTTGGGATTATGGGAAGGCTGAGCCGCAAGATCGAATGGCCGTTATGGAGCGAATGGGTGTTTGGCCTGAGCAGTTGGCGGACTACTTGGCGCTGGTAGGTGACAGTATTGATAATATTCCTGGTGTTCCGGGTATTGGTGCCAAAACAGCTGCCGCACTACTTAAGTATTTTGGAGGTCTTGATGCACTGTTACAGGCTGGTGAATTAATAGCGGAGGTACCCGTTAGAGGTGCGAAAAACCTGCCCGCTAAAATTGATGCCTATCGAGAACAAATTCTTATGGCAAGAAAACTCACTAAAATTGCAGAAGATGCTCCAGTGGGTAATGTTGATATAAGTTCTGGGGCGAATATTGAGTTAAAGCGTCAGCCAATAGCGCTGGATGCTTTGACTGATTTCTGCCAACGTATGGGGCTTGGTAAACATCTATTATCCAAAGCGGAAAGATTGGTTGATGGTGTGGAAGGTACTCCATGAAGAAAACTGTTACAGAATGAAAAGTATTACAGAATGAAAATAGTTGCGGACGAAAATATGCCATTGGTTCGGGAGATGTTCTCTCCCTACGGTGAGGTAGTGACTTACCCCGGCCGAGAACTCACCTCAGAGCATGTGTGGGATGCCGATGTATTGTTGGTTCGTTCAGTGACGTTGGTGAACTCGAGTTTGTTGGAGGGTAGCAGGGTCAAATTTGTGGGGTCTGCCACCATTGGGGTTGATCACGTAGACCAGCATTATTTAGCGCAACGGGGCATTTGTTTTGCTAATGCCCCCGGCTGTAATGCCAATTCAGTTGTGCAGTATGTACTCTCGGTACTTTTTACGCTGCGCCCTGACTGGATGGAGCAAACTGTAGGTATTGTGGGCTGCGGCAATGTGGGTGGCCGGCTGTATCGGATGTTGACCGAGCTGGGGGTTAGCTGCCGTTGTTATGATCCTTTTTTAACCAAGGAGAAAATACCTGACTTGGTGTCTTTTGACGATATTCTTCAATCTGATGTGCTGTGTTTACACACACCGCTATCTACAGAGGGCTCTTTCCCTACGTATCATCTTTTTGATGAAGGTGTTCTGGCGCAACTCTCATCAAAGACATTGTTGATCAATGCTGGTCGAGGTGCTGTGGTGGACAATGCTGCATTGCTTCGTCTATTGCCGGGTAAATCATGGCAGGTGGCACTGGATGTTTGGGAGCAGGAGCCTGATATTGCCCTGCCACTGCTGGAGAAGGTAGATATTGGAACACCCCATATTGCTGGCTACAGTGATGATGGCAAGGTTAATGGAACCGGGATGATTCGGGATGCGTTTTGTACTTGGCAGAGGCAGGGTGTTCCTGAAACAGACTTGAGTCCAGATCAGCCCGTTGAGGTGACAGCTTCCTTCTTAGCCCAGGCGGTGTTGGCTACTTATAATGTGGCCGAGGAAGACCAGCGAATGAGACAGGCTCTGCTAGCTGAAAGTACTGATCTAGTTGACAGTACTGGTCTAGTTGAAAGTACCGATGTGCCCAGTGTCTTTGATCGGCTCCGCAAGACTTACCCGCAACGCCTGGAGTTTCAGCATTATCGGGTTGGGGGCACTCCAAGCGAGCAGTTGAGTCGGCAATTATCTGTATTAGGGTTTAGCTAAGCACACTTAGTGGATAGGGGTGTGTTAGTGAATAGGGGAGTGTGGTGTTCACTTTGAGGGCGATGGTTTTCCATCGTTTGTGTTACCTGCTTCTTCATCAAGGTCAGAGCAGGCTTCTTGCACCATGCCTTCAGTGATTGGAATCTCGTTCCCATCATCATCAATGAGGGCGGCACCATGGAAATCAGGGTCTTGCTCTTTCGAGGTTTTATCTTTTTGTTCGGTGTTCATTGCTAGCGACATTAGCTCAGTTTCTTGTGAAGGTTGAACATACCACGATTGATAGCGTGGACAAACCCCGGGGTACATAATCCACAGGGTATAATCGTATGGCGATTTTCTATAGTTAGTTCTGATGTTGGTTCTGGAGTAGGTTGTGTTCAGAGTGGGTCTTATTATCAATCCCCTGGCAGGTATTGGCGGTGCTGTAGCCTTGAAGGGCAGTGACGGCAAAGAAACCGTTGCTGAAGCTCTGTTGCGAGGTGCTGAGCTCCGTGCACCTCAACGTGCTATTAGAGCATTGGACGTGGTGTCAGAGGGTGTTAATTCTGGAGCTATTAATCCTGGGGCAGTGGCGTTGGTGACATACCCCGGCCCAATGGGGGAGGATGTTGCCAGACACTGCGGTTTTAATCCTGAGGTTATCGGTGATATCGACCCTGATGTAACAACACCAGAGGATACGGAGCTTGCAGCAAAGACCATGTCTGAGATGGGGTTGGACATGATCCTATTTGTGGGTGGCGATGGCACTGCCCGTAATATTTGCGATGCTATTCCTGAAAGCCAGCCTGTTCTTGGTATTCCAGCAGGCGTCAAAATGCACTCAGGTGTCTATGCCATTACCCCTGAGGCGGCGGGCGAGTTGGTTTGTCGGTTGGTCAATGGTGAGTTAGTGGATATACGTCAACAAGAAGTGCGCGATATTGATGAAGACGCCTTTCGACAGGGCAAGGTCAGTACTCGCTATTACGGTGATTTACTGGTGCCTGAAGAGGGTCGCTTTATGCAACAGGTGAAATCTGGAGGGCGAGAAGTGGAAGAACTCGTACTTCAGGACATCGCAGGGACGTTAATTGAGGAGATGGATGATGATGATCTCTATATCGTTGGTCCGGGTTCAACTACACGCGGTTTGATGGAAGAATTGGGTCTTGAAAACACCTTGTTGGGTGTAGATCTTGTCCGGAATCGACAAGTATTGGCATTGGATGTCACTGGCTCAGACATTGAACAGGCGGTTGCTGCGGCCTACGGAAAGGTAAAGATTGTTATCACACCGATAGGTGGTCAGGGGCACCTGTTAGGCCGTGGTAACCATCAACTGACGCCTTCTGTTATTAGACAGGTGGGCCGTGATAACTTGGTGGTTATCGCCACAAAGACAAAAATTACGGCACTTAACGGTAGACCATTACTGGTGGACAGCAATGACCCTGCGTTGGATAAAGCTTTGGCGGGATACATTCCTGTCATCACGGGGTACCGTGATCGAATCCTTTACCCTATTAGCTAAGTACTTGGTCAGCTAGGACACTACCTGAGTTATCTTGGACTTCTTGCTGACATGGTTGAGACGGTATTTCTCCAGGAAGTTGGCAAGCCTGCCTATGGCCTCTTCGAGGTCATCCTCTCTGGGTAGGAATACAATTCGAAAGTGATCGGGGTGCGGCCAATTAAATGCAGTACCTTGAACCAGCAGAATTTTTTCATCCAACAGTAAGTCCAGTACCAGTTGTTCATCATCCTCAATAGGGTAGATTTCTGGATCCAGGCGTGGGAATAGATACATGGCTGCTTTGGGCTTGACGCAGCTAACCCCCGGGATTTGGGTTAATAGTGACCATGCCTTATCCCGTTGTTGCAATAGGCGCCCTTCCGACCCAATGAGATCATTGATGCTCTGATAGCCCCCCAGAGCCGTCTGAATGGCATACATGGCCGGAACATTGGCACACAGTCGCATAGAGGCAAGCATTTCGATGCCCTGAATATAGCTGCGAGCGCGGTGTTTTGCACCGCTAACGACCATCCAGCCGGAACGAAAACCAGCCAGTCGGTAGGTTTTTGATAGACCGTTCAAGGTGATGCAGAGCACGTCTGTAGCCAGTTTCCCCAAAGGGATATGCTCGGCATCATCGTAAAGGATGCGATCATAAATTTCGTCGGCGTAGATAATCAGGTCGTGCTTTCTAGCCAGCTCAACAATTTGTTGCAGCACTTCTTCGCTGTAGACCGCCCCGGTTGGATTGTTGGGGTTAATGACGACAATGCCGCGCGTATTGGGTGTAATTTTTCTGGCGATGTCCTCGATATCTGGCTGCCACTCCTGGGCCTCATCACAAAGATAATGAACAGCATTGCCGCCAGCCAGTGTTACCGCTGCGGTCCAGAGGGGGTAGTCAGGGGCGGGTACCAGAATTTCATCACCGTTGTTGAGTAATGCCTGCATGGCCATGACAATCAGCTCGCTGACTCCATTGCCGAGAAAAACATCATCGATTTCAACATCAGGGATACCCTGAATTTGGCAACGCTGCATCACAGCTTTTCGGGCACTATAAATACCTTTGGCGTGACAGTAACCCTGTGCTTTAGCCAGGTTATGAATGACGTCATGGATGATTTCATCGGGTGCTTCAAGACCAAACGATGCAGGGTTCCCAATATTTAGTTTGAGAATGCGGTGGCCGTCTTCTTCAAGCCTGTTAGCATGGTCGAGTACCGGGCCACGGATGTCGTAGCAGACGTTATCCAGTTTGTTTGATTTCTTAATCTGTGGCATAAAAAAGGTTGTCTTTTGTCAAACAGTTACAATGAAGCTCATTGTATATTAAATACCAGCTATTATAACTAAGACCCGCTTTAGTCAAGGTCCGCCACAACAAAGGAAAGTCGAGATAGTTCCTATGAGTAATGACCAAGAAAAGAATGAAGCATACTGGCGACAGCAGTTAACCGATGAGGAATTCAACATCTGCCGGAAAAAGGGCACTGAGCCAGAATTCTCTGGGGAATACTGCCATGAGAAAGCTGCTGGAACTTATTTGTGTCGTTGTTGTGGCGAACCAATGTTTCATTCAACCAATAAATATGACTCCGGTTCTGGATGGGCGAGTTTTTACCAGCCTGTGAATAGTGACGCGGTTGCCGAATATTCTGATCCCAGTCATGGCATGGATCGCACGGAAACTACCTGCGCCAATTGTGGTTCTCATTTGGGTCATGTTTTTAAGGATGGGCCTCAGCCCACGGGTTTGAGGTATTGCACCAATTCAGCTTCTCTACGTCTTGAAAAGGAATAATAGAGCCCTTTTCGGTGCAATGAGATGTTTGCTTGGTATTGATTGTTATCTTCAATAAATCACCTAATTGGGTGTCGCACCTATTTCCACTAATGCTCCAAGAGAGTTTCGGGGTGGATAAATTGAAGTGCAGGGTTGACAGCATAGAGCCGGCTTCTTAGAATGCGCGCCTCTCTTGATGAGAACCATTGTGTCCCGTTCGTCTAGAGGCCTAGGACACCGCCCTTTCACGGCGGTAACAGGGGTTCGACTCCCCTACGGGACGCCATTTTATTGCTATCTCTTGTTATTATAGAGGCAGCGCGGGAATAGCTCAGTTGGTAGAGCGCAACCTTGCCAAGGTTGAGGTCGCCGGTTCGAACCCGGTTTCCCGCTCCAAATAAAAGCGCAGAGTCATAGAC
>DRHD01000381.1 GCA_011049795.1 Porticoccus sp. | reverse complement strand
TGACCGGGCAAACCGGTATTCGTTTAATGTCCTATGTTTTGGTTTCTGCCTTGGGGATTTTTTCAAGGGCTAAGCGTGCTGCAGCCCTGCCTTTTCTAAAAATGTTAGTGGGTCAGGCAGTACTGGCGTTGATTTTGACGATGACCATTGAAGAATGCGGTCAAATCATTAAAGATCGGTACTGCACTGAGCCACTGCCCCACAAATCGATTGATCGCCGCTGAAGTAAAGAAAGTACTATGGCCGCATTCGTGCATGATAACAGCCAAACCCAACTGCCTACCCGCCAGTAAAATAATCGCAAGGATAATCGTCAAAGGGTTCGTCCAAACATAGGCTACTGCTAAAATAATAAATATCGTTAACCAATTCCACAGTAACATTCGCCATGCTTGCCAGTTATTTTTAGCCGTAAAATATTCAATTTCTGATCTGTCGAGATAATCTTTAATCTTCATTTTCCAACGTCCTATAGAGCTAAGTTTGGCAGTGGCACACTACGTTGCAGGCTGGGCTGAATGTGGCTAGGAGATAAATTAAACAGCGAGCTTTGGAAACGCTCAACCCAATAAGGCTTACCCATCTGGTCATATTCTTTCATTAGCTGAGTCAATTGCTGCCGTAAAGAGACATCGAATAACGCTTCAGGCAACAAGGGGTCGAGAGAAAGTAAATGAATAACCTCTCCGCCCAGAATAAAGGTGTCCCTGAGAAGTTCGTCAGCGCTTTTGTCAGCCAGTGTGTTAATGCTTTGCTGCAATACATTAATATGCTGCCTATAGTTAGCCTCTATCCTATCGATCGACCACAAGGATTCTAACGCCGGCATTGTGCCGGGAAGAATAATATTGTTACTCTCCGCCAACATGAACTCACAACCGGCATCTTCCCCTACCAAACTGAATATTTGAGCACTAAGCTGATGAAGATCAATCGCCAGATTATTTGGGCGTAGCCATTGGCGCTGCCACAGCTGGCGAAAGCCCAGTCGCATGCAAGCTTGCTCGATATTTTTTAAGTGCTTACTGCCGACGGTAGGCGACACCGACAACGTGAGCCAATCCCCCTGCCAAGGCACAACTCTAGCTTCACCTTGATGCCAGCGATGCAGCCATTCGCGCAATGGGTCATGAGTGTCCAGCAAGCGGTAACGGCCCCTCTCATCTTGCTCCAATAGGCCTTTGGAAACCAGGCGGGTAATATTGACTCGCAAAGCATTCTCATTAATGCCAAAAATACGCCCTACCTCAATGAGCTCTTTAACCGGCCACACGCCAGGAGCGCTGGCCCTCATCAGGTCTAGCAACAAATTCTTGGCCGTCAGCGGACGCTGAGGTTGATCGGGGTTTATCACAGCGACTCCATCAAATATTACACAAAGAGACTATAGCGCAAACCAATGAAATATTACAGTTTATAATTTACATGACACTTAATGTAATAAACCTACAGAGTAAAGTGACTCATCTAAACCCGAATTAGACAAAACGATAGCTGCGCCGCAGTTGACGAGTATGGAATGCTGGTGTCGCATTTTAAGTGAAACAATGGAGTCTGGATTGTGCTCGCTAAATTTTGCTTAGCCTAAATTAGTTCAACCCGGCGAAAGTACAATTCCGACGACTGCTCCTGTCATGCTGGTGGCTAAAACACCAGAGAGGATGCTCAAAGGCGCTAACTTTACAATTTCCTTACTACGCTCTGGGCATATGGCCGTAAGTCCTCCAATCATAATGCCTAAGCTACCAAAATTCGCAAAACCACATAGGGCGTAGCTCATAATAATTTTACTTTTATCGCTAAGCGCATCGCTGGGTAAAGCGCTGAATTTGAGAAAAGTGATGAGCTCATTCAGTATGACCTTGCTTGCCATCAGCTGTCCGGCTACCGCCGTTTCTTCCCAGGGAATGCCTATTAGCCACACCAGGGGTTGCATCGCATAGCCTCCCAGGATGATTAAGCTTAGTGGATGGTCTTCCGGGGATATTGCTAACAATAATTGGTCTAACAAACTTACCAATGCGACAAATACGATGAGCATGGCAGTGATATTGAGGAAAAGTTGCAAGCCATCCTGCGTGCCTTGCGTAAGCGCATGCATGCTGCTGCTGTAACGGCGGTCCTTACTAATGCCAGGGTCGTCGATGACAGTGCTATCCGAAATTGGGCGCATTACGAGAGCGAGAGTAATGGCTGCAGGCACACTAATTACGGACGCAATAATAATGTGGCTAAGTGCGTTATCGATCGTGCTGGCAAGAAAAGAAGCGTACAGGCCCATCACAGTTCCTGCAACGGTGGCCATTCCGCAGGTCATTAATACAAACAATTCTCCCTGGCACATTTTGGCGATATAAGGTCGAACAAGGAGCGGTGACTCCACCATTCCCACAAATACACTACTCGCGCTACCGAGGCCAAGGGCACCACCAATGCCAAAACTTCGACGTAAGAGTTTTGCGAAGCCCTGGATAATGAGCGGGGTGATTCGCCAGTACCAGAGCAAAGCGCTTAGTGCACTAAAAACAATTACAATGGGCAAGGATCGCAGTGCTAATACAAAAGCATGCTGTGGCTTGCTGACTTCGAAGGGGGTATCTCCGCCCCCTAAATAGCCAAATACTAAACTGGTCCCCGCTTGGGTGGCAGATTCAAGGGCAATAAACCCCTGGTTTAAAACAATCAACGCACCTTGGAGTAGACTGACTTTTAAGAGTAAAAACGCCAGCAAAAATTGTAGACCTATACCAACGCTAACAAGTTTTAAGTTAAGACTTTTGCGCTGACTTGAGCAGGACCACGCCACGCCGATTAAAATGACAATCCCCAACAAAGCTTGAATATTGCTCATAAAAAAACTTCCACCACTCGCATTGGTTAACCCTCATTATTGAGAATAATCTTTGTCGAATTCACGCTCCTTCCATCAGCTCCTCAATGTCACGACAGCTTAGAGCATAAGAAAGACACCACCGAACAGCCTGCAATATCATGCCTTTTTCAAAGTGCCGCCCACTAAAAGGAATTTCTGACATTAGTATCTCCCAAAAACCAAGCGAGTCTACCAGAATGTCCTAGATGCGACAGCCCCTCACTGACAGCTACCTGCCAGCTATGCCTAGTATCACTAGAGAGGCGGAGAACTATATTAAGGGCGTGGGGTCCCAACCAATAATGGGCCTGGCAGCGTAGACCGCAGCTTTGAAAGCGCGAACGAAGGGCTTAAGTAAGTGCTATTCCCATTTGAACTATTACTTAGCAGCCGAAGGATACTAAAGGTAAATCAATTAAGCCCTTTTATCGATTTTATAGTTACTGGTGATATCTGACGTCACATCCGCTGACTCAATAAAACCTTCAAGCATGTATTTAAACATTGGAGCCATTGGCTTAAAAGAAATACCATAAACATAGGGATAATCTGAGTCATCCGTTTCTTTAACACGCCTGATAATGCCATGACAATAGATTTGGCTATCCTTTTCCAGCGGCTTAGTTTGATCAAGCCCCATTAATAACAAGACATCGGAAACATTATCGGACAGTGCTTTGCTACAGGCAAGCTGGCATCCCCCCAAACTAATATTGAGGATACGATTTTCAAAACGGCGAATAAATTGTCTGGGGCTATTTTCGGTGGAAGGAATAATCAGAGCCGTCTCAAGCCGGGTAACCACCCGCTCATGTGCCCGCAAGGGGCGCATATCATAAACTTGAGGCGGAGATAATATAAGTATCTGTTTATTTTTATTCAACCCTGAATTAAGGCTTGTGGCAAAATAAATATTGCCGTCAACGGCAAAGTTAATTTTAAGATGTTCAGAAAACTGCAATTTCAAAAAATCTGGTTTGCTAAGCTTGATCCACCATGTGCCTTTCTGCCCAAGAACATACTGACCATGCACCTTGACCTCGCTGTTCATTTGTAAACTAATAATTTGGTTAGATTTAAGTTTTGGGGTGGACCCAACAGCGGGCATGGAAATTGACACAGTCATGGATTAGCCTTTGGCAAAGATTAAACTACCTTGGCACTATATTAATCCGTTAGCATCGATCTGTATATACTGACAGTGTGTATGTCGGAAATATTCACACAAGCACAATCAAGTGAAATAGTTAGGCATCTATAATGACTGGTTATAACTAAAATCAAGATAAAAAGGCTAAACCAGATCTAACCACGTGACTGTGCATACCCATATGTACGCCCTTACCAGTACCGTACTTGACCTTTATACAGGCTCCTCCGGCGACTAAAACCAGGAAGGAGGAACTTTTACACTCATTGACAACAACATTTGCCCAAATGCCTTACCCTGAGAATCCAATCGCAATGAAGCGGTACCCCCACCACCTAGCGCTTCAGTCAGAAGGAAATTAAACGCATTAAATCCGGGCACCTCAAATCGCTCAACTTCGCCTGCAACCGCATGAGCAAAATAATCATCTATTGCCTGGGCGGTCACCTGCAGGTAAATCAAAGGTAAATACTGATTTTGACGAGCGATTATTCCAATATTGGCGTTATTGCCTTTATCGCCGCTGCGAGCGTAGGCCAATTTTTCGAGGGGCACTTCAACCCAATCGGCTTGTTCTTTGGCATCGGCAAGCTCCAAGGGCGTAAACTCCATAACGCCTTTGACTGCGGGAAGCGACTGTGACTGTGAGCCATAACATTGATCAACGATCACCTCATCGCCGACCTGAACCATCACCGGCACCTGATCCTTGGCGATAAGCGTGGAGTGTATTTTCATCAGCGGTTGTGGACGGGGACGCCCCGCACCAAAACCACTCATTCCAGGTGGGCCTGACGTCGCCAAAGAACAAGCCGATTGGGTTGAAGTGCCCCTCGAAAAATTGGCC
>DRHD01000380.1 GCA_011049795.1 Porticoccus sp. | reverse complement strand
GAACACCAACCGTGAAAAGGTACTGGCGGCCAATGCCCGCGATTTAAAAAATGGTCAAACCAAGGGGCTTGATGCCGCACTACTGGATCGACTTGAACTGAATAACGCCCGGGTCGACGCCATGATAGAAGGTTTACATCAGGTGGCCGAGTTACCTGACCCCATTGGTGAAATTACTGACTTGGCCAAACGACCAAGCGGTATTGAGCTGGGTAAAATGCGGGTTCCCCTCGGCGTGATTGGCATTATTTATGAGTCGCGGCCCAACGTGACCATCGATGCCGCAAGCCTGTGCCTAAAATCGGGTAATGCCACCATCCTGCGTGGTGGCAGCGAAGCCATTCTTTCAAACCAGGCTATCGCCGACTGTATTAAGCAAGGGCTAGCAGCTACCGGACTACCCGAGGCATCGGTACAGGTTGTTGAAACTACCGATCGCGCTGCCGTGGGCGAGCTAATCACCCTGTCCGAATACGTGGATGTGATTGTGCCCCGTGGCGGCAAGAGCCTAATTGAGCGCATCAGTAATGATGCCCGCATCCCCGTCATTAAACATTTGGATGGCATTTGTCATGTCTATATTGATGACAAGGCCGATCTGGATATGGCATTCAATATTGCCTTCAATGCCAAAACCCACCGCTATGGTGTCTGCAATGCCATGGAGACCCTGTTGGTGGCCGAAGGGGTTGCTGCAGAAATTCTGCCCCGCCTGGCCAAGGCCTATGAAGCAGAAGGTGTCGAATTAAGAGGTTGTGAAAAAACCCGCGAGATCATCGACTGCGCCGCTGCCACTGAAGAAGACTGGGGCACTGAATATCTTGCACCTATTCTCTCCATCAAAATCGTAGCAGATATGGATGATGCGATAGCACATATTGACCAATACAGCTCGCGACATACTGAAGCTATCGTCACCAATGATGAAACAAGAAGCCGTCGTTTTATCGCGGAAGTGGACTCAAGCTCAGTGATGCATAATGCCTCCACCCGATTTGCTGACGGTTTTGAATACGGACTGGGGGCAGAGATTGGCATATCCACCGACAAAATCCACGCCCGTGGCCCCGTGGGGCTGGAAGGACTCACCTCTCAAAAATGGGTCGTATTTGGTCATGGCGAAATTAGGCAATGACTCTTCAGTACAAGCTGGTAAAACATGTCGCTGAAGACTGATCATTCAAAAGGGGTTGGCATCTTTGGTGGCACCTTTGATCCAGTACATATTGGCCACCTCAGAACATCGGTGGAGCTGAGAAAGAGACTCGGACTCAGTGAAATGCGACTGATTCCCAATGCCAATCCGCCACACAGGATACAACCTGAGGCTAGTGCTAAGCATCGCCTGGCGATGCTACAGCTCGCACTGACGAATGAACCAGGATTGGTGACCGACGATAGAGAGTTACGACGTCAAGGTCCCTCTTATACACTGGATACACTGACAGAAATTCGTGCCGAAATCGGTACAGAAACGCCACTGTGCCTCTGTATCGGCATGGACTCACTGGTCAATCTCAATCAGTGGCACCGCTGGTGTGAATTAACAGACCTCGCCCATATCGTCGCCGTAGCAAGGCCGGGGTGGCATTTACCCCAAAGCGGTGAGGTACTGGAGTTCATCCACGAACACCGCGCAACCAGTGCAGAACAATTACAGGCACAACCTGCAGGCAAGGTATTAATTAGGGAAATAACACTGTTGCCCGTATCGGCCACAGGCATTCGTCAGGCACTACAGCGAGGGGAATCCATTCGCTATCTGGTACCCGACAAGGTTATTGATTACATTAGGCAGCATCAGCTGTACTCAGATTAAAAAGAAGTATCAAAACAGGAAACTCAATGAGTAAAAATCTAAAAAACATCGTGGTTAACGCCCTTGAAGATGTTAAGGGTAAAGATATCGTCACACTCGATGTCAGTGACCTTACCGACATTATGGACACCATCATCGTCGTCACAGGCACCTCAAACCGGCAGGTCAAAGGGCTCGCCAACAACGCCATCGACGATGGGAAAAAAGCTGGCTTCCGCCCAATAGGTATCGAGGGTATGGAGTCTGGTGAGTGGGTCTTGGTGGACTTTGGAGATATCGTGCTCCACGTCATGCTACCCACCACTCGCGAATTTTATGAACTGGAAAAGCTATGGTCCGTTCGTCCCAGCGACCTCAATGCTGACAGTGAAGACCTTCAGGAAGGGTAAGTCCCCGTGCGACTAAGAATCATTGCCGTCGGGACTAAAATGCCCGACTGGGTAAGTGCTGGCTGTAATGAATACCTGAAACGCCTTCCCTCAGAACTCAACCTGGAAATTATTGAACTACCACTGGGCCAGCGGGGAAAAGGTGCGGATATTAACCGCGCCATTGCCCGCGAAGGTGAAGCCATGCTCAAGGCCATTGGTGAGCAGGACCATGTGATCGCACTGGATGTACTGGGCAAGCCCTGGAGTACCGAACAACTGGCCAAAAAGCTGCAACAGTGGCAACTCTCCGGTGACAATTTCAGCTTACTAGTGGGCGGCCCCGATGGCTTGGCTCCCGAATGTCTGAAACGCGCCAACAGCAAATGGTCCTTATCTGCTCTGACTCTGCCCCATCCATTAGTGCGTATTCTATTAGTGGAGCAGATATACCGCGCTGGGACTATTAATGCCGGGCACCCGTATCACCGGTAAGCCAATACCTTTAATATGGCACCAATAAAACTACATACACCTATACCTCATCCTCTCCTAAAAATACGCTAACACTATTCAATTAGAGCATAGGTTTCCATCATGAAACAAAAATTAGCCCTAGCTATTCTTGTTATTATCGCAGGTGCGATTGCTTTTTTTATTCTCCAGTCCCAGCCCCAGCCCAAGCAAATGGACAGCTTATTAACTAATGATGGAAGGCCCTTACGCACCCTTGAAGGCCACTGGGCTTTAGGCAATGTGGTATCACTAATCCGTCACACAGAGCGTTGCGATAGGTCTGAAAACCAATGTGTTGATGGTGATGATGGCATCACTATACCTGGGGCCAAAGAGGCCATGAAGATAGGGGTAGGGTATAAAAACCTTCCAGCACACACCACTGTAATTTATAACAGCCCAATTAAGCGTACTGTTCAAACTGCAGACTTCATGTTTGGTCGTAAGACTACTAATCAACCATGGTTAATAGAAAACTGTAAAGAGTCTCTTCAAGAGAATATTTTTAAATACAAAGAAAGTGGTAAAAATTTAATATTAATTACTCACAGCGGCTGTATAAATTCGCTAAAAAATAAGCAAGGGGCTGCGTTAATTAAATCTAACCTTAACATAGATGAAACCTATGGCTATTCAGTCTTTTTGACTGTAGATAAACACAAGAGGGAAATAAATATTTTAGGCTATTTGCTCGCAAAAGATTGGGATGCTGCCTATAAATAATTAACAACAATACTTTGTGGTGATCATTAATACCTAGCACCCTCTACCATCGACAATCTTATTCATCAAAGCTAAAAGGGCGGTGCTACGTAAAATAAATATTACTTTTCACCGCCCTCCTTTCTCTCAACCTTATCCAGAACCAACAACTCATCAGGTAATTCAAACCCTAAAGCTTCGGCACGTTTAACCCATTGCTGCCTTGCCAACGCTTGCATATCGGCCACGTTATCGGTTTCATCCACGATATCCATTCCCAATAATGTTTCGATGACGTCCTCAAGGGTGACCAACCCTTTAACACCACCATATTCATCAACAATAACAGCAATCTGTTGTCGATTATCGAGAAAAAATTCCAACATTTTTGGTAACAACATGGAATCGGGAACGGCATGAATTTTTCGTTTGTACGATTCAAGTGTGAGCTCCTCCCCTCCTGAGGGCTGATACAGCATGATTTTATCTTTCAGTGCAAAACCCGTGATATCGTCGATATTCTCTCCATATAGCGGTAAACGGGAAAATGGACAGTGGCGTATAGCCTTCTGAGCTTCCGTGGCCATCATGTCCTGAGAGAGTGCCGTAATAACGATACGCGGCGTCATAATATCGGTAACTTTTAGCAATCGAAACCGAAATAAATTTTTAATAATTTTAGATTCATGATCATCAATTTCACCCTCCTTGTGCCCAAACCCGACCATGGCCAAAAACTCATCACGACTAAACCGATGCACATTTTTTCCACGAGTAATGAGCCTGGTAATCCCCTCTGAAGCTCTTACCAAGGGGTACAGAATCGCGATTAGGGCTCGTATATACCACATGGTCACCCCAACCAGTTTTCTCCAATAGACAGCGCCCAAAGTCTTAGGAATAATTTCTGAAAGAAAAAGAATCATCAAGGTCATGATTCCGGAGAAAACCCCAACCCAGGCACTACCAAATATGACCGCTGATTGAGCGCCTGCTTCAATGGCTCCTACGGTATGGGCGACGGTATTCATGGTTAATATGGCGGCGAGAGAACGGTCTATTTTTTCCTGACGAAGTAATTTTAGTTGTTTCGCTTGCTCGGGATTTTTTTCTCCCAAGCCTTCGATATAAGAAGGGGTAATACTCAATAGTACCGTTTCGGCGACAGAACATAGGAAGGAGATAACCAATGCCATACTGACAAAGATAATCAGAAGAAAAACTGCATTTGATTGTTCTTTCTGAAGAGGTGGAGAGCTCTCTATATCGACAGCAAAAGCTACTCCAACAAACGTCAGAGATAAAAGCACAAGTAGAAAACATAGGCTTTTAACCTGAGATGCCATACAACCTCCACGACCCACTGCTGAATGTAAATAGAAGCACTCTTACAGTAGTGTAGCTAGGTCTACGAATCCAGTTTAGTGGTGGGCTATTTGTTTTGGTGTTACGTTATGTTGGTATCACGGTTACTTATTTTGGGTGACTTCTTTTGATGCCCAGCTCACCCTTTCCCTGAAGAAACTCAGGCTTTCCACCACAAGAACAACAAAGGAAGGGTTGAGGCTACTGAGAAACCAAGAAAGTCTTACTAGTAAGACTTAGCCAATTTTGCCAGGCTCAGGGCAACATCTTCATCAATGAGCAAGCCGTCGTATTCGCCGCGAACAATATTGCTCTTACCAACTTCTGAATCGTGGGAAGACACAAGTACTTCTGCAAAATGCCCGCAGGGTGATTTAAGAATCAACTCTACATGTGGGAATCTTTTACTTTCTCTTTCAGACATTACCTTACATTCAGAATATTTGAACTCGATATCTTTAATGATAAGGACAAGCTCGTCGAAAGAAGTACATTCAAATTCTGTGGTCATAGGACTTACCTTTTCATGGGGTTTTACTCAAGTGCACCCCCAATAATACGAGGTGTAACAGCTGGCAGGCCGGGATATTATATGGATTTAGGGGCAGATTCCACCCCTAACGGCTTGCCCTTGAGACAACCAGTACAGCTACTCTTGCTCGTCGGGAATAAACAGCAACGCCTCAGAGTTAATGCAATAGCGGAGCCCAGTAGGCTGTGGACCATCCTCAAACACATGCCCTAGGTGCTCACCACAAGCGGAGACAATTTCCGTGCGCTTACCCATCCATGACCAGTCATCTTCTAGAGCAATATTCTCTGCTTTATACATTTCCCAAAAACTGGGCCAACCCGTACCAGATTTGTATTTTTGGCTGGAGTGAAAAACCGGCAACCGACACCCAGCAGTAACGTAAGTACCTTTTTGCTTGTTGTAGAGAAGACTGCCGGTGAATGATTGCTCGGTACCTTTTTCCCAGAGGAGATTAAACTGTTTAGGCGTGAGAATTTGCTTCCAAACCGCTTTGGGAATGGTATCCAAATCACGACTTTCGGCAATCAATTGCTGCGCCTGCTCAATGCTCATCTTGAACTGGGGACTTTCTACTGCCGCTACAGAGCCAGACAACATCACAAGCAACACAAAGAGTATCGAGGAAATTCGATGATTCATAATTTGACCTAAGGATTGACCCGAAAGGTTAGTGTGAAGGTTTGACCACACTAAATCGGCGATGTTCATGCACAGGCATTTTTTGACGTAGTTTTTTTAGATAATCCAGGTCAACGTCAGCAATCGTGACGCCCTGTCCATCCTTCAGTTCAGAGAGAACATTACCCCAAGGGTCTACGATAGCTGAGCCACCCCAAGTGGACTGCTTTGGATGAGAGCGGTCGCCCATATTCGCCCCAATCACATAGCTAAGGTTTTCTACTGCCCTAGCTCGCAACAGTAGCTGCCAGTGAGCTTCACCTGTTTTTGCAGTAAAAGCAGAGGGCACCACAATTAACTCTGCACCTTGGTCAGTAAGGTAGCGGTATAACTCGGGAAAACGCAGATCATAACAAACACTCAAACCCAGCCTGCCAAATGGCGTATCCACCACCACGGGTTGATCACCATGACAGTAATCATCTGATTCACGATAACTCCCCTTGGCATCATCCACCTGCACATCAAACAGGTGCATTTTTTGGTAACAGGCCACTTCATGGCCTTCATCATCCACCACAAAACAGCTGGCCATAGCACGCTTATCATGAGGGGTGGAGACTAAATGTGCTGAGTTTGAAGACAGCGCAACGGGAATAGTCCCACCCACAATCCATATTTGATGAAGCCGGGCCTGCTCTGACAGAAATGTCCGAGCGGGGCCTGCTGGAGACTGTTCTCTCTCAGCAATGGCTGATACATCCCGGCAACCGTGGTAGGCAAAATATTCGGGAAGCACCAGTAATTTGGCCCCCTGTTTGACCGCACGCTCTATTAACTCCTTTGCCTGCTGCAAGTTGGCCTCAAGGTTACCCCCACTGGTCATTTGCAGTGCTGCTACCCGGCTCACTGGTCACTCTCTTCCGAATCACTTGTGGAGCTACCACTCTTATTATTCGATTTTTTATTACTGGAGGTGCTATCACTGAAAACTCTCTCCACCACAATCTCGGGATCATTCCAGGATCCCGTAATGCGATAGCTAATACTGGACAGCTTATCCACTTGTTTCTTAAATAGTTTGCCGGTGACATACACCCCTGCTGCGGCGGGAAGACCGCCAGCCAGAGCTACGATCCAAGGCAAGTTAGTACCAAAAGGCAAGGTGGTCACTAGATGAGCATCGATGTCTTCTGAAATTAAATCGGCAACACCCTCCAGCCTGACTCGACCAGAGGGGAGCTTCACAACAATGGGCGCATCAAAGGTCAATGTGCCTTCATCAAATATCAGGCCGCCATGCATTTCGTCATAACTCATACCTTCCTCGAATAAATCAGAAAAATCCAGGCGTAAACGCCGCATCCAGTTATCAAAGTTGAACAGGCTGATTAGGCGTATCATCTGCTTGGTGGCGCCTTTTGGGGCTTGGTAAAAACGGCCTTTCTGCAATTGGAGGGACATGGTTCCCTTCATGGTTGTCGTTGAAATTTCCCATGGCCTGCCAGGCCAGGTCATCTCCGTAAAAAAATGGGCCTCATCACTATCCAGAATCTCAGGTAACCCCCAAGCCTCCATCACATCGCCCAAATCACCCGCACGCAACAGGCCGTCAACCAATGTGCGGTGACGTCCATCCTCCAACGTCCACTCCAGGCTAGTATCATATTCTTCACCACCTACCTGCAAACCCAGAAGATTGGCATCTATACCAGAAATTCTCACACCATTTGACTGTGGCTCCATCAAGAAGCTGGCCTCACCAAAAAGCTTATTGCCAACGCTGAAGTTTTTTACGGATAATTGCAGGTGGGGCAGGCTCATTGGGTCAAGGGCATCAGCATCACCACCTGCTTCCGTAGGTGTTGGCAACGACAACCTTTCCAAGTCAAGCACCATGGGCGATGCAGTATCCTGAGGGATAAGAATCTGACCAGCGACAAGGTCACTATTAACGCCAATCTGCCACCCTTCATCTTGATAACGCCCCGTCACCATAGCTTGCTCAACTGAGAGACCCGCTACATCGAGCTCGTCAATTTTGATATCAAATACCGGCTTGAGGGACTCGTCGGAGTCAATCGTATCGCCGGCGTCACTCAGCAATGGCGAAACGGCGGACTGCCACTCAGAAAGACTGAAATGCTCCAGATGACCGGTGACCATAAATTGCCCTACTTCTGGTAAGGCCGTTTGTTTGCTGTCCAGGGCCAGCAACCCACGAACCAAAACACCATCCTTCTGTATTAGGTGTGCTTGAATGCCTTCACCCATTGACACTTCAATATCTAAATGGTCAGAAAATTCTACTGTGGACGTTATACCTCTCCGGCTATCAAGCTCTTTACCAAAAGGCGCGGGAAGATTAATCACCACTCCTTGTAACTGGCTATTCATGGTCAATCGCAGGGGAGATGTACTATCCTCCAACGGTACCAATACATTGGCCTGGACATCCGTTTTTCCCTGAAATACCTGATCTAATGAAAGGTTGAGGAACTTGTCCAGTACCGACCTGGAGAGACGCCCGTTTATATCAACAGAAAGGTTATCCTGCTTGGTAACAAGGCTAGCTATCATCGGTTCATCCCAGAAGCGCCCCTTTATTTCACGAGAAAAAAGTCCCTTGCCATTGCGATAACTGAGAACACCCTGGAGTTGTTCAAAAGCAAACTCCGAATCAGGTAAGGCCATTCGCACTTGGGACAATCTGGTATCAACATGATAAGAGCCACCAGCCGCGCCCGCTGACAGGGGAATCGTAAGATCCAAATTGATCTGACTATCACCTGATATATCCCACCCCAAAAGCCCCTCAACCCGGGACTTCAGCGGTGACTGTGCTAACACATTAATGGCATCGCCAATATCAGCATCTATATCACCACCAATCAGTAACTCTAGGCCCTTACCCTCCGGTGCCGGGCGTACACGGACCTCACTGTGCTTCACATGGGCTCTACCTAGGACGGCGGTGTTGATCTCAGCATCCAGCTCTTTGTCATCAAGTGTCAGAACAGCATCTAGCTGCTTCAAGGCGGGCCAGTCCGAATGGAACTTCAAATTTCCATCAGCAAGATTCAGGTAAAGCTGAAGTGAATGCAGGTCGACATCACCCCCTGATAGCGCGCCCCTCCAGATGAAGCCCATTTCGGGAATGGAAGTATCACCTACGGATTGATCGAGCCAATCTAGAAGTCCTACACTCAAGTTTTTGGGTAAATAGCGGTTTCGATAACGAGAGTGCGTGTTATTAACCCCCACTGACAAATACATTTCAGGCTTGTCATCTGGCTGACCCTCTGTCTGACCAAAGGGAAGATCAAGGTAGAAATAGGCCCGTCCCAGCCCTTCCTCTCCACCAAATTCAAGTGGACCACTGGATACCTTTACGGAACTGCTTACTTCATCCCAACGCCACTTCACCTGCCCTCTAATCGCACTGTGTTCCATGTAGTCATCAAACACTTGAGGATAGTGCAGAGCAAAACCATCCGGACTATCCAGTTCAACAAAACCAGTCTCATTATGGACTTCGATATAACCATTAATATGACGGATTGCGGGTGCCCCGCGCCAGGAGGAGACGGAAACATTATCCAGATTGGCCCGCATCTGGACATCGGGCGTCTCATTTTCCAAGGATAAATCCAAGTGAAGAGAATTGATATTTCCCATTGGTTGAAGCTGTTGCACAATATCGACTATGGCATCTGGAGCCAGTCTGGCTTTTACCAGCAAGTCATCCAGCAGCGATAAGTTTATTTGACTAACAGCCAGTGACCCATTGTCCCACTCAGCACCTACTGCCTGGCGAAAATTAATATCGAGTGGTTCAATTTTCAGTTCATCCCAGTCAAAATCTAGGCCCTGCAAACGCAGGCCCCAGTCTTCGCCCAGATGAAACCAGCCTGTCATTTCCGTCTTGAAATTAGTTAAAGGCGCCACATCCTCCAGCCAGTTCAGAGGCACTTCAGCAGCAGAGATCCGACCCACCAAATTGGCCTTACCGCCCTCCACAAGGTTGATCCAAACCTCACCTTTGATATCAGTTTCAATGTTGCCGATACGCTCAACAATCTCTGGGAACCACCCCTTAGCTAGGGCATTCAGTGAGCCACTGAAATCGATACGATTGAGTTTCAAATATCCACGGCCATCAAAGTTTTTAAAGTCACGGCGGTCGCCTCGACCCTCGACAATCAATTCAGCCGATTGCTCCGTACCCGCCAGATTTACTGCGGCCAACAACCGATGGAAACCACCGCTGTTTTCCAGAAGAATATTACGGGCTTCCAGCACCTCCTCAGTGCCTGAGAAAAACACTAGTGACAGAGAAACCAGCTCAATCTCAAGGTAAGCGCTATCAAACAATACATCCAGTAAGCCACTGCTATCACCGCTACCACTCAGGGGTAACCCAGCAATCGTCCAGTTACCTTCGGCATCCTCCCTCGCGGTCAGATTAACTCTGCCTAACTGAAGCTCACGCCAGACCACGTGCCGGGAGAGAACACTTTGTATCAAGTCCAGATCAAGGGTTACGTAGTCTAGCGTAATGGCTGGTTTCTGCTGGTCCGGCCCGTAGATAGACAAGTCTTTAGCGGTTATCCGTGGTGTCAGCTGGTGCCATTCACCCTGCAACTCCTGGCTATCCAGCCCAAGACCCAACAATGTAGAGGCGTAAGAATTAATGCTCGAACGATATCGGTCTAACTCATCAATGGTTTCCCTGCCCGCAGAGACCAACAAGGCAAGGGCAATCACCAAAAATGCCGATAGTAGTAGAATTTTCCTGACAATCCCTCTCAGCAGTCGGACTCCGTTCAAAATGTGCTCCTAACACCTAAATCACTTGCTTGGCACGATGGGGCCAACTGTGTACAACACAGAACCCGAAAAACCATCAAGGAAAACCAACCTGGAGGAGCACCACCCTGAGCACACATCGTGCGAAGCCTTGCTCCCAAGAGGAAAATTAATACTGTTGTCATTATAGCGACCATGATACGTGAGCGATGACTAAATAAAAAACGGTGCAAGGGTATATCTCACCAGCACACCCTGTCCCAGCTACGCGGGAATAATGTCGAACTGATCAGGGGTGTACATACTCTCAACCCGGAACTGTATAGTGCGTCCAGTAAATTCTTCCAAATCACCCACATAAGAAGAGTCTTCATCCAGCAACCGGTCGATAACTGCCTGAGCGGCCAGTACAAGAAATCCGTCACATTCAAACGCTCGTGTTTCTCGAAGAATTTCCCGAAAAATTTCGTTACAAATAGTTTCCGCCGATTTCAATGCCCCCTTACCATCACAAGTAGGGCAAAACTGACAGAGTACCTGGCCCAGGCTTTCACTGGTTCTTTTCCGGGTCATTTCCACCAACCCCAGCTGTGAAATATTAGCTATTCTCGTCTTAGCCCGATCCCGCGCTAAAGCCTTTTCAAGCGTATGCATTACTTGGCTTTGATGATCGAGTTCCAACATATCGATAAAATCGATAATAATAATACCACCCAGATTACGTAGTCGTAGCTGACGCGCAATAGCCGCCGCCGCCTCCAGATTGGTTTTAAAGGTTGTCTCTTCCAGATTGCGACGACCCACAAATGCTCCGGTATTTACATCTACCGTCGTCATTGCTTCGGTCTGCTCAATAATTAAATAACCACCGGATTTAAGCTGAACCTTTTTTTCCAATGCCCTGGTGATTTCATCGTCTACACCATACAAATAAAAAAGTGGTTGATCTGCAGAGTAGTATTCAATGAGTGGTTCCAGTTCTGGATTGAACTGTCGAGCAAACTCACAGAGCTTGGTATGTGCTTTTTTAGAATCTACCCGTACCTTTTCCACCTGCGGCTGCGCCATGTCACGCATGGTGCGTAGAAACATCGGTAAATCTTCATAGATGACGGCAGGCGCCTTCAATGGTTTAGTCGTTTCCAAAATATGCTGCCAAAGCTGCTGTAGGAATTTCACCTCTCTGGCCAGCTCCTCAGCCTCGACACCTTCAGCAGCCGTGCGAATGATGTAGCCTCCACCCGTATTGCTATCCGCTAACGCCAAGCTTAACTGTTGCCGTAAACGTTCACGCTCGCCCTCATCCTCAATCCGTTGGGAAACACCAATATGCGTCACATTCGGCATATAAACCAAGAAACGGGAAGACACAGAAAGCTCTGTGGTTAGGCGAGCACCTTTGGTGCTAATAGGATCCTTAATCACCTGCACTACCACCGACTGTCCTTCGCGCAGGAACTGCCTTATGTCAGGGCCATTTCCGTTACCAGCGCAACCTTCGTCACTCCTTGCCTGCTGAATATCATCCACATGGATGAATCCGGCCTTTTCTAGTCCAAGATCAATGAAGGCTGCCTGCATCCCAGGCAACACCCTGACCACCTTACCCTTGTAGATATTGCCAACGATGCCTCGGCTCAGTTCGCGCTCCACACCCACTTCCTGCAAAACGCCATTTTCCACCAGCGCAACACGAGTCTCCATTGGAGAAACATTGATCAAAATTTCTGAACTCATTTCTCGGGTCCTACCCACCAAGAAATATCAAATACTTCCAATAGTGTGCAAGTTTCCGCCAAGGGCAAGCCCACCACCCCGGAATAACTACCATTAATTGCTGTCACAAAAACTGCTCCCAACCCCTGTATAGCGTAAGCACCTGCTTTATCACTGGGCTCTCCCGTCTGCCAATAACGGTGGCATTCATCACTATCCAGCAGCCTGAATGTCACCCGTGTTTCTGACAACACTACCTGTTGTTTATCTCCCTGGACCATCGCTACTGATGACAATACTCGGTGAGTTTTCCCTGAAAGCTGCGATAGCATTGAAATTGCATCTTCCTGACCAGAGGGCTTACCAAAAATATCATTGCCCAAAACTACTGTAGTATCAGCTCCCAACACGGGTAATTGCTTATTCTGATTGGCATGCCAACCTGCTAGGGCCTTTTGCAGAGCCATTCGATTAACGTAGTCTTCTGGTGATTCACCAACTAAGACCTCCTCATCAATTTCAGCAGGTGATACCAAAAAATGGCAACCAATCTGCTGCAATAATTCACGACGACGCGGAGAGGCCGAAGCAAGAATAAAGGCTGGATCTAAATGCATATAACCTTATGGCTCGGGTAACTAGGGTTCTTTTGAATCGGCTGTATCAACATCTAACGATACCTGGACTAATCAGCAGCATCGGTTCAGTGGTTGGGTGACATATTCTGGCTTGATTGGGGCGCTATCAGACGGTTCAGTAGCCATACCAATAATGGCCAAATAACCGCTGAGGTCACTGCTGGCATCACGACTAAATCACCCTGCCAATTTGCGCGTAATAGCAACGTAATACTGTGCAACAGTAATTGGCTCATTAGCACCAATACTAGTATCAGTACCGCTTGGTGAACCGCCCTAAAATGATGCAGCCGCTGTTGTAAGAGCTGCAACAAATAGGCACTAAGTGCAAAGACGATGGCATGGCGACCAAACAATTCCCCAATAAAAATATCAAGTAACAAGCCCGCCAGCCACGCGAAAACAATGCCATGCTTAAACGGGCTTCGAAACAGCCAGTAAAAAACCAACAACAACACAAATTGTGGCCGCCAATAAACCAACGGTTCTGAGAGGGGCAAAATTTGCAGCAATAACGCTAATAACAGAGTAACAATACTCCATAGATAGCTTGTCTGGTTACTCTCGGGCATCGTCACCCGCCCCTAACTCTTCTACGGTCGAGAATAACAACAGCAGATGACGACTGCGATCAATCCGAGCCGAAGGTTCCAGCAACACTTTCAGGTAAGCACTGCCGCTCACCATATTCACTGAAGTGACCACGCCTACTGGGTAACCAACAGGGTAGCGGTCACCCAACCCGGAACTTACCAGCTGATCCCCCACTTTGATATCTGCCGTGGGAGACACATGGCGTAACGCTAACTGCTTGAAATCACCCTGACCTTCCGCAATAGAACGCACACCATTACGCAAGATCTGAACCGGCAATGCATGGGAACTATCGCTGATCAACAACACCTTGCTACTGCTGCTGTAAACCTCGACCACCTGTCCCATCAGACCGTCCGCATCAAGTAATGACTGCCCCACAAAGACACCACTATTTTCGCCTCGGTTGATCAGAATAGTATGCCGAGTTGGATCAGGGGAAACCCCAATCAGCTCCGACACTAATACGCTATCCTGTAACAGTTCAGCCGCATTAAGAAGGTTGCGCAGGCGAACATTTTCAGCGACTAGTCCAGCCATCCTCTGCATGCGCCCCTTAAGAACTAATAGCTCAGTTCGAAGGTGCTCGTTTTCTTCCTCTAACGCTATACGCCCCACCATAGACTCATCACCCAGCTCACCAATTCGGGTGGGCAGGTTAGCCAGCCAATAAATGGGGGTCGTCACCTCTGCCAGCCAATAGCGGGCCGGTTGCAACCAGCGGGTATAGGAGTCAATCAGAAGTAATAGGAGCGCGACAAAAGCCAGCAACAACATACGTCGAGCGGGTGAGGGGCCTTTGGAAAAGAGGTTCTTGATGCTTCCACCCCATCATGATTGAACGTTTTTAAGTCATGTACTATTAAGTCATGCACTAAGAGCAAAACAATCAGGTCATAACATGCATACGGCGCTTATCCATCATATCCAGCGCCTTGCCACCACCACGAGCAACACAGGTCAATGGATCCTCGGCTACAAGCACGGGTAACCCCGTTTCATGGGTCAGCAGTCGATCCAGATCACGCAACAATGCGCCGCCACCGGTCAGCACAATACCAGTTTCTGCGATATCTGAGGCCAATTCAGGTGGCGATTGCTCCAACACACGCTTTACCGCTTGCACAATAGCGGCCAACGGCTCTTGGAGGGCTTCCAGAATTTCATCGCTGTTCAAGATAAAGCTTTTTGGTACACCTTCGGCTAAATTACGACCCCGAACATCGATCTCGCGAACCTCATTCGCGGGATAGGCG
>DRHD01000379.1 GCA_011049795.1 Porticoccus sp. | reverse complement strand
CATTGATGACTTTAAGCAGGCGGTTGAGGATGGCCGTATTGAGCAATCGGATGAGTTATCGGGCTATCCAACCTCATTAGCTCAACTTGTTGAAGGGATGGAAGACCAGCTAGATCCCGATCATAAAAAAATCTATTTTCTGCGCCGTATTCCCCGCGATCCGTTTGCTACTGACACTAATGCCAGTAATAGCAATACATGGGGAAAACGAAGTTATGAAAGTTCATTCGATGATAAAGAAGCGGGTGATGATGTGTATGACATCTATTCGCTATCAGAGGCGGTGGGTCTTAACCAACAGCCGTATCGGGAATGGTAATGCGTAACGGTATCGTCAACCACGGTTTTACATTGATTGAAATACTGGTGGTATTAACCATCATCGGCGTGCTGCTGAGTTTGGTCACCCCGCGCTACTTTGACTCTATTGATCGCTCAAAAGAAACGGTACTCCGTCATGATTTACAGGTCATGAGGAACGCCATTGATCACTATGTCAGTGACCGAAATGCCTATCCAGATGCACTTGAGGATCTGGTTGAAGCTCATTACCTTCGCGCCGTGCCAGTTGATCCAATAACCGATAGAAAAGACACGTGGATACTAGTGGCACCAGAAGATGCCTTTTATGAAGGCAATATTGCTGACGTACACAGTGGTTCAGAACAGATGGCATCCGATGGGTCGCTTTATGTTGAATGGTAAACAGCACTTATCTAAAGGTTTTGTCTTGTTGGGCATGCTCTGTCTATTGCTCATTTCTAGCATTGTGATGACCAAAGCCACGACCCAATGGAGTGACAAAGTCAGGCGTGATCGTGAGCAAGAGTTACTCAAAGTGGGCGATACCATTCGACTCGCTATTGGTCGTTATTACCATGCTACGCCGGGCCTTATTAAAGAATATCCGCCTACGTTAGAGGCCCTGTTGCACGACGATAGATTTCCCACACCACAACGGTATTTACGCAAGTTGTATGGCGATCCTGTCACGCAACGTGAAGGCTGGGGAATTGTGGTGGCTCCGAATGGTGGGGTGATGGGTATCAATAGTTTGTCGGGCGAACAGCCCTTTAAACAAAAAAATTTCCGACCTATTTACCAAGAGTTTGAAGATAAAAAAGTCTATGCCGATTGGTTTTTTGTGTACGTAGAGGACTACCGATCTTGACCGCTGTTATTGGCAAAACAAACGCATCAAATGGAAGGTATGCAGAGTGAAAAAAACAGTGAAAACAGCTACAAATGAAATTGCTGAAGCATTGATGGCATTTAAGTCAGTGTTTATTACCGTGGGTGTGTTTAGTGCCATTTTGAATGTGTTGATGCTGGCACCATCACTCTATATGTTGCAGGTCTATGATCGCGTGCTCAGCAGTCGGAATGAATCTACCTTATTGATGCTGACACTAATGGTTGTGTTGGCGTATTTAATCCTGGCTGGTTTGGAGTTTGTTCGAAGTTTTGTGTTGATTCGAGTCTCGGCCAAACTGGATATGACATTGAATAAACGTGTTTACACCGCGGCGTTTGAACAAAGCTTAAAAAGTAATGGTGTCAATGCGGGTGCATTCTTAAATGACTTAGGCACCTTGCGTCAGTTTGTCAGTGGTAATGCCCTGTTTGCCTTCTTTGATGCACCGTGGTTTCCGGTTTATATCGCTATTATTTTTCTATTTGATGCCACTTTAGGTTATTTCGCTCTGGCTGGTGCCTTGGTGTTAATTGGTCTGGCTTTTATTAATGAGCGTTTGTCTAAAAAGCCCTTAGCCGAAGCGAATACGGCGGCGCTCGCCGCCAATAACTTAGCTACTAATACCTTGCGAAATGCTGAAGCCATTGAAGCGATGGGCATGTTGGATAATCTGATGAAACGCTGGTATGTGATGCAAAGTCAGTATTTAGCGTTTCAGAGTGACGCCAGTGAAAAGGCGAGTGTGATATCGGCTATCACACGGTTTACTCGTTTATCGTTGCAGTCGTTAGTGCTGGGGCTGGGTGGGCTACTGGTATTAGAAGACAAAATCACCCCAGGGATGATGATAGTAGCATCGATTTTAATGGGCAGAGCGTTAACGCCTGTTGAGCAACTAATGAGTGTGTGGAAAACATGGAGTGGTGCCAAAAGTGCCTATGGCCGTATTCATGAATTATTGCTGGTAAACCCTAAGCGTAAGCAAAATATGCCACTGCCAAAACCTAAAGGTCACATCACGGTAGAAGGTATTACCGTGGCACCGGCGGGCAGCTCAGTCCCTACTTTACGTCAATTAAGCTTCACTCTGTCACCCGGCGATGTGTTGGGTGTGATTGGGCCTAGTGGCGCGGGAAAATCGACTTTAGCGAGGACACTAGTCGGTATCTGGCCAACGTTGTCAGGCCACGTACGCTTAGACGCTGCCGATATTTTCCAGTGGAACAAACAAGAATTGGGGCCTGCGATTGGCTACCTACCTCAAACCATCGAATTATTTGCCGGTACGGTAAGTGAAAACATTGCTCGGTTTGGTCAGGTTGATGCCAACAAAGTGATTAAAGCCGCGAAAGAAGCGGGGGTTCATGACATGATTCTGCATCTGCCAAAGGGCTATGAAACGCTGCTGGGTGATGATGGTGCTGGTTTATCGGGTGGTCAGAAACAACGTTTGGGGCTGGCGCGTGCGATTTATGATGAACCGTCATTGTTGGTCTTGGACGAACCGAACTCGAATTTAGATGAAACCGGTGAGCAGTGTCTGGCGGCGTCCTTAACAAAACTACGCCAAGCAGGTAAGACGGTGGTGGTAATTACACATCGTTCTAGTGCCTTAGCGGCGACCACAAAATTACTGTTACTGGTAGAAGGTAAAGCCCAGTTATTTGGTTCTTCCAAAGAGGTGATGGCGACCTTAGCGAAAAACCAACAGAAAAAAACATCTCATTCTCAAGCGACTTCTGCGGCCTAATTATGACAACTCCTGTGAATGCACAACATACCGATAGCCCTGCCAATAATGCGAACTACACGGGTCTAAAAACCAATGTCACCTTCTATACCCGACTCGGATGGCTGATTGTATTGCTGGGATTTGGTGGTTTTATCCTCTGGGCGTGTTGGGCACCGTTAGATAAAGGCGTGCCACTCAATGGCAAGGTCTCGGTAGCGACTAATAAAAAAGCGGTGCAGTCACAAGATGGTGGCACGGTTGAGGCTATCTTGATTAAAGAGGGAGCAATTGTGAAAGCCGGTGATGTGTTGATACGGATGAATAATATTCAAGCCAAGGCCAATGCTGAAACCAATCGAGTGCAATATTTTATCGCCAAAGCCACGGAAGCAAGGTTGATTGCTGAGCGTGATGATTTTACCGCGATCACCTTTCCTGATGTGTTAACAGAGGCGGCAAGAAATCCACGTATAGCGAGCTATTTAAAGACCCAAGAGGATGTATTTTCATCTCGTCGAAGTACCTTGAAAAGTGAGTTGTCAGCGATTG
>DRHD01000378.1 GCA_011049795.1 Porticoccus sp. | reverse complement strand
TCCCAGGGTTTGTTAGATGCCAACTACGGACATTCACGTCTAACTAACCGACAGCCGTTTTGTAGGCTATCCGGAGCGCTAGGCACGAAGTTTATTTTCTTGTTATGCATTTATAAACCTGCGAAATATGCCGGGGAGAAGTTTGGTGCTAAATGCCATTTGGCTCTTTATAAAACCACTATGTTTAGGAAGGGGGTCACTTATGTCTGCTACCCTTCGGTGATAAAATATATGAGCTGATGGTTCTAAAAGAAACGGCCCGGATGGGATGTTTTCACTAGGGATTATAGTGAGCGATGGGAATAATGGTAAATCCAATAGTTCTATTGCGGGTTTGTTGCAAGTAGCGCATTTGCCTCTTTCAACGGCTGGCGGCGACTTATACTTTTTAAAGTTTACTTTTTCTTTGTCATGCAAGTGCACGTCTTTTGATAGAAAAATGGTAACGTCTGAATAAGCGGCATTATTGAATTCCTGACATATTGTGCAATGACAATACATGCGGACAATGGGTTTACCTCGAACAGTAAACTTGGTATTACCGCACTGACATTGGCATTCCTGCTTAGAATTTTGATCATTCATGTCTTGATTCCTAATGGGGCATAAGGCTTGGATGAACTGACGCGCCAGCGGTCAGTTCGATACTTTTTTTATGCGGTTTCTGTCTCATTCCTTAAGCGCTTAAAAATGTAGGCTGCAACCGCTATGTCGAAGGACAAACAGGCCACCGCATACCATTCTGGCGCAACGTGGGAGCCCGGTCCGTTTAGATGCAACACGACATCCCATATCGGATGCAACAACCAGCCCACTGAAAGCCAAATAGCCGAGAAACGTACCGCCAACAAGTAGAAGATCCCGTAAGCCACAACACCGGAAAATTCTATTAATAACCAATAGGTATCACCCCAAACTAGCGCAAAGCCAAGGTAGATAATCGCAGCAAAAACAAGACTGGCGCCCATTAGGTGAGTCATAAGGTTTAACTTCACTCTTTCGGCCAAAATCAGCAGAGGCATAGCAAGCACTACGCCCAAGCAAAACCATAAAAAATAGAACATTCAATATCCTCAATCCAGGTAAACGCCTAATACGCAGATAGCCATTCTACCCATTAGATAGTGCTTTAGCATATCCTGCAATTCGTCGCCGTGGCACTGACCTAACATCCATGTCATGGCTGCAATCCAACTAAAGCTGTAAGATTGCGACATAATGATAGAGGAGCTAACTATGCGCTTGGAAGATTATTTGATTCGTATCGGCTATGAAGGCGATGTTCAACCTGATTTTGGCTGCCTCACGCGAATCCATCGTTGCCATGCCCTCACCGTACCCTATGAAAATCTTGATGTGCAGCTTGAACGTCCGCTAGACCAAGATCTTGAACGCATCTTCCATAAGATCGTTACCCGCAGACGTGGCGGCTGGTGTTATGAGCAAAATGGTCTGCTGGACTGGGCACTAAGTGAAATTGGCTTTGATGTAACTCGTGTTGCTGCTGCTGTGGCACGCCGTGAATATGGCGACGAGAAACTGGGCAATCATCTTATCCTACTCGTCAAATTGGACAAAACCTACATCGTAGACCTGGGCCTCGGTGATGCTAGCCGCACGCCACTTCCGCTTGTAGAGAGCACACATCAACACGGAGAGTTGGCGTTCCGGCTGGAGCGCATCAATGAAGGATACTGGCGGTTTCACAATCATTCTTTTGGTGACCCCACTTCATATGACTTTAGGCAAGAAGCAGCCGATGAATCTCTGCTGGCGAGTAAAAACCAGGCACTTCAGACCAGTCCAGATTCCATCTTTGTGCAGAATTTGGCAGCCCACATCATGCATGAAAATAGTATCACCAGCCTAACTGGCAAGGTTATAAGGGTGAAAACCTCTGCCGGAACTACGAAAACACTACTTTCCTCGGCTAAGGAACTGGAGACTACTTTGGCTGATATTTTTGGCATTGAAGATCCAGAAATACAATCAATCTGGCCAAAGATACAGGCGAGGCATACCGCCTTGTTTGGTGATCAGAGCTTATGAGCTAACTATTAGGCGACTCACCTCAGCACTCAATCATAACTATCGAGGCAATACATGATTACACTTCATCATTTAGAATACTCTCAGTCATTCAGGGTTTTGTGGTTGCTTGAAGAACTGGGGGTTGAATATGAATTGAGAAAATATAATAGAGACTCAACAACTCGCCTCGCGCCTGAAGAATATAAATCCATCTCACCATTGGGTACCGCACCGGTTATCACGCATGGTGAAATAGTGCTCGCTGAAACTGGTGCTATAATTGAATACATTCTCGATCTATATCCCAATAAACTCATCAATCCGAATGCCACTTCTAATGATCGAGCAAGGCATCTTTTTTGGTTTCATGCGGCACAGGGTTCGCTTATGCCCTTAATGCTAATGGATAGCATTTTTCGAATTATTCAAGAAAGGGTTCCATCGTTGATCAATTTGATTGTGCGCCCAGTATTACAGAAAGCATCCGACGGTTTCATTAAATCACGATTAACAAAAATTTTGGAACATGCCGAAAAGGATCTTGCAACAAGCGACTGGTTCGGAGGTGAAAATTTAACAAGCGCCGATATCCTTCTAAGTTATCCTATAGAATCTGCAGATATGCGTGGCTACTTAAGTGACGATTTTCCAAAAACACAGTCATGGTTAAGTCGCATTTATGAACGACCGGCATTCCAAACAGCCAAACAAAAAGATGGCCGACAATCAATGGCACTTGCCATATAGATTCAAACCATCGCCTAATAAAAAATACAGGTGACGCCCACGGCGCACCTGCTTCAGACATTAATCTTTTTCACATTTATCGTGGACCAGTTTCAGCGGGAACCGTCACGTAATACCCGGCCCTACTGGCTACTCAACTCTTGGTTGCGCTTTTCAGCGGCCGCCCAGTCTTTAGGTAGCACTCGAGAAACCACCAAAAAGCTGATAATCGACGGAATAAACATAAGGCATGTCACCGACATCGCATAGCGCATCGCCAGCAAATCTGGATTTCCGTCTTTAAATACATCAATCAACCAACCCGCAAAAGTGGGGCCGCCACCTAAGGCGATCATATTGAGAATAAAAAAGAACAGCGCAGTCGACATGGCGCGCATGTTAACCGGTGCCAATGTCTGAGCAATAGCAAAACTAGGCCCCAAATAGATACCCAAGAAAAGTAAGAGAAATGTGGTGCAGGCTAAATGTGCCCATACTGTCGTCACCCAAAAGCTGGCAATACCGATAGGCAAACAAATGGCTATTGCGATGGCAGGCAACCAGCCATAGGCACGTATGTCTTTAGCGCCCCATCTATCGGCGAGTTTGGCACCAAAAAATGCACCACCCGCATAGGTTGTACCATTGATAACACCAAGGACCATAACCAGCGTCTTAAAATCAAAGCTAGGATCAAGAGCAACCACATACTTAGTTTGAAACGCAGAAAAGGCATAAGACACAAAAGAGCCAAAGGCGATGCCAATGCACATCGACCACCAGGCTGGAATTTTGAGCAAACTTTTGAGTGACTCTGAAAACGGCGGCTGAACAATCTCAGCATGATTATCAAATTCCATGGCACCGCGAACCGGCTCACGCAGCACCAGCCGCACAATCACCGCTAAAGCAACACCCGTGACGCCGAGAAAGATAAAGATGCGACGCCATTCCACATCGTCACCAGAGGCACCCATCAAAGACGCCGTGGCAAAATAAGCCGTCATAATGCCCAGCGGAATACCCATTGAATAAACGCCCAAGG
>DRHD01000377.1 GCA_011049795.1 Porticoccus sp. | reverse complement strand
GGCTATGATAGTGCAAATGGCTGCGTATAAAAACTGCTAGCTAAATAAACCTGATATTAAGGCAAATAGCTGATTTAGATGGTAATATTGGGATGATAATGACAATTAAAAGACCCGCTGGGTATTTATGTTTTCCAAGCTGGGCATCACAAAATAATTAGGGGATAGTGACGGTCTTGAGCAAACAGGCCTCGGTTGATAAAACCAGCAGTCATCCAGTATTGGAGAAATTTGTGCCGCGCCTGCGAGAAGGTGCGCTCATTGGCTTTGTTGCTGTCTTTCTCTATCTGTTAATGTCCCTTGGAAGTTACGATCAAGCTGACCCTGGTTGGTCACGTACTGGCAGTGGTGACGTGGTGGCCAATTCTGGCGGTCCAACGGGCGCTTGGCTGGCAGATATATTTTTCTCTCTATTCGGTTATATGGCTTATTTGTTTCCTTTGATGGTTGGCTATCGAGCCTGGATACTTTTCCGTGAGCGCTATGAACCCATGCCCTTTGATTGGGCTTCTTTTTTAATTCGTGTTGTTGGCCTTAGTTTGGTGATGATTGCTTCTACGTCCTTGGCAATGATGGGTGATAGTGGATTCACGACATTACCTTTTGGTGCCGGCGGCGCGCTTGGACAAGCGGTTGGTTCGTCCAGTATTGATGCCTTTAGTTTGTTAGGCGGTCGGCTAATATTACTTTCTCTGTTGTTATTCGGTATGACCATTTTCACCGATTTGTCATGGTTGAGGTTAATGGACACCCTCGGTGCCATTACCATTAGCTTGTTCGGCCAGTTACGGAGTGGGTTGAGCAATCGTTGGCAACAATGGCAGGAACGGCGGGTACAGAAAAAGGCCCAACAAGTTCGTAAAGTGGTTATTGCTAAACAAGTCGAAAAGGAAAAAACCCGCAAGGCCCCCAAAATTCAATTAATGCCGAAAAAGCCTGAAAAGAGCGAGCGCGCGGAACGGGAAAAACAACGGCCCTTATTTAAAGCGCCGGTGGTAGGGACCTTGCCTCCACTTGACCTGTTGGACCCCGCTAATGAATCCCATAAGAAAGGTTTTTCGGCAGACGCTCTAGAGGCCTTATCGAGATTGCTTGAGCATAAACTCAATGATTTCGGGGTTATCGCTCAGGTGACAGAAGTCTTACCGGGGCCTGTAGTGACGCGCTTTGAAATTCAGCCGGGTACCGGCGTGAAGGTCAGTAAAATCACCAACCTGGCTAAAGACATTGCCAGATCGCTAGCCGTTATCAGTGTACGGGTGGTAGAGGTTATTCCCGGTAAGTCGGTCATCGGTATAGAAATTCCTAATGAAGACCGGGCGGTGGTTAATTTCCATGATGTGATGTCGTCACAGGCCTATGACAATTCTAAATCGCCATTAAGTTTAGCCTTGGGTCATGATATTTCCGGCGAACCGGTTATTGCTGACCTGGGCAAAATGCCGCACTTGTTGGTGGCAGGCACTACCGGTTCGGGTAAGTCTGTGGGTGTCAATGCTATGATCATCAGCTTATTGTATAAATCGACGCCCGCTGAAGTCCGCTTGATATTAGTTGACCCAAAAATGTTGGAGTTATCGGTTTATGATGGCATTCCCCATTTATTAACCCCCGTTATTACCGATATGAAAGACGCCGCTAACGGTTTGCGCTGGTGTGTTGCAGAAATGGAGCGTCGTTATAAATTGATGTCCGCTTTGGGCGTCCGCAATCTTGCCGGTTTTAATCGTAAAGTCGAAGATGCCATTGCTAGCGATAACCCTATAGCTGACCCCTTGTGGGTGCTAGACGAGGTCTATCAAGCGGGTGAGGATCAGCCAACAGCGCCACCACTGGAAACGCTGCCATCTATCGTTGTGGTCATCGATGAATTTGCCGATATGATTATGGTGGTCGGTAAAAAAGTCGAGGAATTGATTGCTCGAATTGCCCAAAAGGCTCGGGCTGCGGGTATTCATTTAATCCTGGCAACGCAAAGACCATCGGTCGATGTTATTACCGGCTTAATCAAAGCCAACGTACCTACACGCATTGCGTTCCAGGTGTCATCACGGGTTGATTCACGAACCATTCTTGATCAAGGTGGTGCCGAACAGTTATTGGGTCACGGTGATATGTTGTATTTGCCACCGGGAACCAGCTTGCCACTGCGTGTACACGGCGCGTTTGTTTCTGATGAAGAAGTACATCGTGTCGTTGCTGATTGGAAGCAGCGGGGTGAACCGGCTTATATTGAGGGCCTTCTCGACGAAGGGGCTAGCGGCCCATCCATTCCCGGTTTTAGTGCTGAGGGCGGCGATAATGACGATAGTGAAGCCGATGCACTTTATGATGAGGCGCTACATTATGTCACCCAGTCACGCAGAGCTTCAATCTCTTCCGTTCAGCGTAAACTGCGTGTCGGCTACAATCGTGCGGCACGTTTAATTGAAGCCATGGAAGCCGCCGGTGTCGTTACCGAAATGGGCACTAATGGCAGTCGTGAAGTCCTCGCACCACCGCCGCCATCCGAATAATTTATATCTACTATTTATTAGGAATATTAATTCTGTGAAAGTTTTGCCACGCTTAAGCCTTGCTCTGTTTTTGGTGTTATCCAGTTTGACAGTTGCAGCTGAATCATCGGCCGTTCAGCAATTATCTGCACAATTGAGTAACATGAACAGTCTTAGTGCTCACTTTACCCAGACTATTAAAGACAGCCGGGGAGAGTTATTGCAAGAGGCTAGCGGCACGTTAACGGTAAAGCGGCCCCGTCGTTTTTACTGGCGTACTGAGCAGCCTTATGAACATCTAGTGGTTACTGATGGTAATTTACTTTGGTTATATGATATTGACCTTGAACAAATCACTAAGCAGAAATTCACTCCGGATCTCGATAAGGCTCCGGCCTTACTGTTGAGTGGTGAAGTTGAGGAAATAAGTCAGCAATATACTATTGAGCTAACTGACAGAGCTGATAAGGTCCTTCATTTTACGTTGTTGCCTAAAAGTGAAGATAGCCTTTTTAAGCAGCTAACGATTACTTTCAGTGATCGCCTGTTATCTGCAATGAGTTTACAAGATAGTTTTGATCAGTTGACCACCATCAGTTTCACCGCGGTAAAATTAAACCCGGAAGTGCCTGATACGTTATTTCAGTTCACAGCACCCGATGGTATTGATGTAATCAGCGATGAACCGTAATTTATTTGAAGATAAGCCTGTCTATCAGCCATTAGCGGCCAAAATGCGGCCGCGATTGCTGGATGATTATATTGGTCAGCAACATATATTAAGCAAGGGCAAACCCCTTCGTGAGGCGCTAGAAAGTAACCAGTTGCACTCGATGGTGTTGTGGGGGCCGCCGGGTGTTGGCAAAACTTCGCTAGCCAAATTGGTAGCGGAGCTATGTGATAGCCATTTTATTACCTTGTCAGCGGTGCTGGCAGGGGTCAAAGATATACGTGCTGCGGTTGAAGAGGCAAGGCATCACCAGTCCGCTGGCCGCCAGACCGTTTTATTTATTGATGAAGTCCACCGCTTTAATAAAGCCCAGCAGGATGCCTTTTTGCCTTTTGTTGAAGATGGCACGGTTATTTTCATTGGTGCTACCACCGAAAACCCATCCTTTGAGCTGAATAATGCTTTGCTTTCCCGCACCCGGGTCTACAAATTACGTGCGTTAGAGGATGACGATATTGCCACTGTTATCAGCCGAGCTTGTCATGCAGAGCAGGGGGTTAGTGTTGAGCTTCACGAGACAGAGCTTAAGCAGATAGCCATGGCAGCTGATGGCGATGCCCGTCGTGCTTTGAATTTATTGGAGCTGGCACTGGAATTGGCCCCGGCAGTAGATGGCGTTAAGCATATTGATTCTGCAACCGTTGCTGAAGTGCTTGACGGTTTCGTACGCCGTTTTGATAAGGGGGGTGACTTATTTTACGAGCAAATTTCTGCTTTGCACAAAGCCGTTCGAGGTAGCTCTCCCGATGGTGCGTTATATTGGTTTTGCCGTATGCTGGATGGCGGTTGTGATGCGCTCTATATAGCTCGCCGTGTGGTACGTATGGCCAGTGAAGATATTGGCAATGCTGACCCAAGGGCATTAGAAATAGCATTAAACGCCTGGAGTGTACAAGAGCGGCTAGGCAGCCCGGAAGGGGAGTTAGCCATTGCCCAGGCTGTTATTTATCTGGCTAGTGCTGCCAAGAGTAATGCTGTATATAAGGCATTTAATGAAGTCATGGCTGAAATACGTGATCAGCCTAGTTATGATGTGCCAGTACATTTGCGCAATGCACCGACTACGATGATGAAAGACTTGGGCTATGGTGGTGAATATCGATACGCCCATGATGAGCCAGAAGGTTACGCAGCCGGTGAAAATTACCTGCCAGAAGAGTTGAAAGATCGACAATATTATCAGCCAGTAGATCGGGGGATGGAAAAAAAGATTACTGAAAAACTCAATTATCTGCGCCAGCTGGATAAAAACAGTAAAATACACCGTTATTAAATGGGTCTTTGATTAGGCCTGAGAGAGTGGGTCTTAATTTCGATCCTTTTAAGCGATTAACAATCGATTAAACCAATAATTAGATCAGACTATGAAACACATTATTATGATTGCCGCTGGCGGTGCCGCAGGCGCCTTATGCCGATATGGTTTGGTTAATTTGATTAATGGCTATAGTCAAACCAAAACCCAGTTAGGTGCATTCCCACTAGCAACTCTCAGCGTTAATGTAATCGGTTCTTTTTGTATTGGTATTATGTATGTGTTAATTGCAGAAAAACTTGTACTTCATCCTGACTGGCGCAGTGTGGCGATCGTTGGTTTTCTGGGTGCGTTTACGACTTTTTCTACATTTTCTCTTGAAACGATTACGTTATTGGAAAATGGTCAGCTCAGTCATGCCTTGTTATATACCCTCAGTAGTTTAATAATTTGCGTGTTAGCTACATGGCTGGCTATCACCATGACCCGACTGATATAAAATTTTAAGCTTCACTTAATTTAAGCTCCACTGCATTTAAGGTAAGGAAATATGCTCGATATTAAACTGATTCGACAAAATCCAGAATTAGTCGCCGACAAGTTAGCTAAGAAAAAATTCCAATTCGATGTCACCGAATTTATGCAGTTAGATGCGGCTCGCAAGCAGGCTGATACTGAAAGTCAAAACCTGTTAGCGGAGCGTAAACAAGCGTCGAAAAAAATTGGTGAGCTAGTCAAGCAAGGCATACCCGTTGATGAAGCTAAAGAAACCGTTAACGAAACATTAGCAAAAATTGAGCAGCAGTTAACGGCCTTGAAAGCCACCGCTCAGCAAGCAGGTGATGCCCTTGAAAATCTAATGATGAACGTTCCTAACATTCCTGACGACGAAGTACCCGAGGGAGATGATGAAGAGGAAAATATTGAAGTCCTCACATGGGGCGAGCCAAAATCCTTTGATTTTGAGGTGAAAGACCATGTCGATTTAGGTGAGAAAATAGGTGGTCTGGATTTTGATCTGGCCGCCAAAATAACCGGCTCTCGTTTTGCCGTTATGCATGGCACTATGGCTAGACTACATCGCGCATTAATTCAGTTTATGCTCGATACCCACATTAACGAACACGGCTATACTGAAATTTATGTGCCGTATATTGTTAATGCCGAATCACTTCGTGGAACGGGACAATTGCCCAAATTTGAGGAAGACTTATTCAAATTGGAAGGTGAGCAGGATTATTACCTGATTCCAACAGCAGAAGTTCCAGTTACTAACATTGCCCGCGATAGAATTTTTGAGGCTAAAGAATTGGGGGAGGGTATACGCTTCGTTTGCCATACCCCTTGTTTTCGCAGTGAAGCGGGTAGTTATGGTAGAGATACCCGCGGCATGATTCGCCAACATCAATTTGAAAAAATTGAGTTGGTGAAGCTGGTTAAACCTGAGAATTCCAGCGCTGAATTAGAATCACTCACTGCTAATGCCGAAACTATTTTGCAAAAATTAGAATTGCCATATCGTAAGGTTATGCTGTGTGGAGGTGATTTAGGTTTTTCAGCACAACGTACTTATGATCTTGAGGTCTGGTTACCCGGTCAGCAGAAGTACCGTGAAATTTCTTCTTGCTCTAATTTTGGTGACTATCAGGCCCGACGAATGATGGCTCGCTGGCGCAACCCTGAAACGGGTAAGCCGGAATTGTTGAACACGGTTAATGGTTCTGGTTTGGCGGTTGGTCGTACCTTGGTGGCTATTTTAGAAAATTATCAAGCAGCGGATGGTAGTGTCGATATTCCAACGGTGTTGCGCCCTTATATGGGCGGAATCAGTTCGCTATAATCTATTAGGGTTTCACTACAGACTTTAGCCATAGAATTCACTTATAGAATGTAACCATGGATTTTTTACCGCTTTATTTTCAGTTACATAACAAGACCTGCTTAATTATTGGTGGCGGCAAGGTGGCGTTGCGTAAAGCGGGTTTGTTGGCTAAAGCTGGAGCAACTCTTCATGTTGTGGCTAAAGAGATCAATGCTGAGCTACAAGCACTGGTAGAAACAACCGGTGGAACAATTCGCCGCGGTGAATATGCCAGTAGCGATATGCAGGAGAAAACGCTAGTTATTGCTGCGACTGATGATCAACAACTCAATGCACTGGTTTCCAAAGAGGCACATCAACGCCATATTCCCGTCAATGTTGTTGATAGCCCTGAGTTATGTAGCGTTATTCTACCGGCTATTATTGATCGTTCGCCTTTAGTGATTGCCGTGTCCAGTGGTGGCAAGTCACCGGTGTTGGCGCGGATGTTACGCTCTAAGATAGAAAGCACAATTCCCTCGGCCTATGGTCAATTGGCTGATTTGGTAGGTAGCTTTCGTGATCGCGTTAAGGCCCGGTTTTCCAAAATAGATGATCGTAAAAATTTCTGGGAAGAAGTGTTGCAAGGACCCGTTGCAGAAATGGTCTTTGCCGGTAAAGAAAGTGTTGCGCAGGAAATGCTGTTGCAACGAATCAATGAGGGGGATGACCCAAAACCGACTGGTGAAGTTTATTTAGTTGGAGCCGGTCCAGGTGATCCTGATCTATTAACCTTCAAGGCGCTACGTTTAATGCAACAAGCTGATGTTGTGCTTTATGATCGACTGGTTGCTGATGAAATCATTGAGTTAACGCGTCGGGATGCTGAAAAAATCTACGTAGGTAAAAAGCGTGCTGAGCATGCTGTTCCCCAAGAGGACATTAATCAATTACTGGTGACGCTGGCAAAACAGGGTAAGCGGGTGCTGCGTTTAAAAGGTGGCGATCCGTTTATTTTTGGTCGTGGTGGCGAAGAAATTGAAGAATTGGCAGAGCATAAAATTCCCTTTCAGGTTGTGCCTGGGATAACGGCCGCGTCTGGTTGTTCTTCCTATGCCGGCATCCCCCTGACGCACCGAGATTATGCACAATCGGTGCGTTTTGTTACGGGGCATTTAAAAGATGGTACAACTGATTTGCCTTGGCCTGAATTAGTCCATAAAAACCAAACCTTAGTGTTTTATATGGGTTTGGTCGGACTGCCAATTATTTGCCAGAAGTTGATTGAATATGGCCGCTCAGCGACTACTCCCATCGCTTTAATCCAGCAGGGCACGACGAAACACCAAAGGGTTATCTGTAGTACCCTGTCTGATATGCCTGAAAAAGTGATTAAAGAGCAGGTTAAAGCACCCACATTGCTGATCGTTGGCGAAGTGGTTAATTTACGTAAAAAGTTGGCATGGTTCGAGCTAAGTAATAATATGTAGTAGCAAGTAGGATTAGAGAGCTAAAGTTTTAACCGCTTCCGTCGATAGTTTTGGATAGGAGGTTACACATGGTCAATTTTCCCCCAACACTACCTGTTGGTCACATCGCGCCAAATTCAAAGGCCACGAGATCGAGGCGTATTGTTCCGTCTAGTGCTGCAGACAGGCATGAAACTCATTCGATCGACCGCCGATTGTTACGGGATCGGCGCGATCGGCGTGGAAAAGCGCAGATTATGGATAGGAGGAGCGGCCCTGAACGGCGCCGATCCAGTATCAATTTTAGCGTGTAAATGCTCGTAGTGGCTAAACAGGTTAATGCTAAAAATCAGTCAATATATTAGCGACTATTTGCCACCCTGTTTATTTTATAGATTGGCAATGCATCCAGTAGAATATGCCCGGTTTCAGTTAGTAATGGATCAATTTCTTCATCGACGTCACTATCTGCTTCCCCGGTTTTATCTCCCTCAGCACTACTAGCGGTTTCGTCCAGTTCTTCACCTGTTTCATCGATTGTGTCCAACGGTTCAAGCCCCTTGGATACCCGGCGTTTATTTTCTATGGCCAGTGCCTCTGCTTTGTCTTTAGTCCGTTTAGCCATACGGGTTTTTTCGTTGAGGCTAATTGAAGTGGTTGCACGGGAAGCCTCAAGAAGCTCTAGCTGCTCTCCCAGGTAGATAAAATCCGGGTCAGACTTTAATCGAGCCTGATGCTTGGCATCCAATTCAGGCAGGATGGCTGGAATATCAAAATAACGGCGATGCCTGATCGGTTCTATGCGATCCCAGGACAAGGCATTGTCCAGAGAGCTTTCGCCCACTTTCTCTTTGTCATAAATAGCGGGAAACTCATTCGATCGACCGCCGATTGTTACGGGATCGGCGCGATCGGCGTGGAAAAGCGCAGATTATGGATAGGAGGAGCGGCCCTGAACGGC
>DRHD01000376.1 GCA_011049795.1 Porticoccus sp. | reverse complement strand
GTCCGGTACCAGTGCCGACAGCATTGATGCCGCCTTGGTCGATCTGACCTCGAGCACTCCCCAGTTAATTGCCACACACTCCGCCGATATTAGAACGCTCAAACCAGAAATCCACGCATTGGCCTCTTGTGGTGAAAATGAGATACACCGGATGAGTCAGCTGGACCGCGAACTGGGATTGCGTTTTGCTCAGGCCACCAACGAACTGATTACCCAGCAAAAACTTTCTGCAGCAGACATAACGGCTATCGGCAGCCACGGCCAAACTATTCGCCACTTTCCACCAAGCAACAGCGATGAGCACGCCTATAGCTTACAAGTAGGCGATTCCAACACCATTGCTCAACTCACCGGTATTACCACAGTGGCAGATTTTCGCCGTCGCGATATTGCCCTTGGTGGCCACGGCGCGCCATTAGTACCCGCTTTTCACCAAGCTGTTTTCGAGAAACCCGGGTGCCCCAGAGCCATCGTCAATATAGGGGGCATGGCCAATATCACCCTACTTCCCGGCAACAGTTCACCCTCGTCACTACTAGGCTACGACACAGGTCCCGGCAATGCGTGGATTTCTGGTTTGAGCGTTCTAATATCGGCGGAGTGTGTGGCAATTAACTGGGGAGTGCTCGAGGTCAGATCGACCAAGGCGGCATCAATGCTGTCGGCACTGGTACCGGACATAAGTCCTATATAGAGTTTTACACCGGACATTGATGGCATCTATTAATTAGCTGAAGCCAGCTTTGATGACTGTTGGTAGCTGGCCAGTTGCATCATTAGCGGTGCCGTATCTTTTTCAAACTTTACGCGTTCTTGTTCGGGGATGGGTTTGGCCTGAGGCAGTGCCACCGTTCGCGGATTGCGATGTACACCATTAACCAGAAACTCGTAGTGCAAGTGAGGGCCGGTGGCATAACCTGTTGAGCCGACGGTGCCTATCACTTGCCGTTGTTTTACCGAGCGTCCTTTTTTCACCTTTCGTTTGTTCAGGTGAAGGTATTTTGTGGTAAAGCGTTGGCCGTGTTGGATAAACACATAGTTACCATTAGCCTTGCTGTAGCCTGCCGCTACAACCCTGCCATCGCCAGCAGCAAAAACAGGTGTACCACGAGGCGCGGCATAATCTACGCCGCGGTGAGCGCGAATACTTTTGTGGATAGGATGCTTGCGGCGGAGGTTGAACCCGGAGCTGATACGGGCAAAGTCTAGCGGTGCGCGTAGAAAGGCTTTGCGCATGCTATATCCTTCTGGCGTGTAGTAGTTGGCTCGTCCTTCGCTATTTTGGTAGCGAACTGCCCGGAAGGGTTTACCTTGGTTGGTAAACTCTGCACTCAAAATGTTGCCGTTGCCAATTTTTTCACCATTGAGAAACTTCTCTTCATAGAGCAAGGAAAAGCGATCACCCTTACGGATATCCAGTGCAAAATCGATATCCCACCCAAAGATGTTGGCCAGCTCCATAATCATCCCGTGGGGTAGCTGCGCGCGGTCACCTGCCAGGAATAGAGAGTCTTCGATTACCGATTCACGGTATGCCGTCATTATTTCCGGCTCAAACAGGATATGTTGCCCCGTGAATTTCTGGTCACTGTCTGCCTCTGAGTTCGTGTAGACGTAAGACTCGAGCTTTGACTTGATGTATTTAAGCTGCGTTAGCTCGCCTGCTTTATTCAGGCCTAGCTGAATTTCCTGGCCGGGGCGGATATCAACCAACGGTTTAGCCAAGGGGGTGGATGACATTAGCCGATAGACATCACCGGCATCTAGAGATGCTCGTTGAAATAGGGTGCTGAGGTTGTCGCCACTGCGAACAGTTTGTGTTTTCCAATTTAAGCTGTCAGTTTGCTCGGAAACATCAGGGGCCGCTGCGGGCTTACTGTCTGATAGTTGATTGGCGGTAACCGGGGTTTGGTTCTCAGCTGCAATAACGTGACCTTCACTTTCTTGAAAGTTGAGGTCAATGCTGACTTCTTGACGCTTGGCTGCGGCTTCTTTACTGGGGAGTATGGCGAGCAGTCCAATAGCAAACAAAGCAGCGGCTCCGGCCGTAATAAGATGTGGCTTGGGGAGCTTTTTGGCAGTTAGGCGTTGCCAAAATGAGGGGCCTTTGGGGTCGCGCATGTAGTTAGCTTGGGACATAGCAGCTGAAAGGGTACCGTAAGTAGTGCACTTAATAGTGCAATATATAATAGAAAGGACCGCAATCCCACTGGATGTAGCTTATTTCAAGCAGGACGATACTTGTTTTTGTAACGGGATAAGGTATCGTTTGCGTCCTTTCAGTCGGCAGAAATACGAGATAAAAGCATGTCCACAAGCGGTACAGAGTTGATAGCTGATTTACAGGCCCGAGGCCTGATTGCCCAGATGACTGGTGACGGTGAGCTGACTGAGCACCTGTCGAGTGGTTGCCGTACCCTTTATTGTGGCTTTGATCCCACTGCAGACAGTTTACATATTGGCAGTTTAGTGCCGTTGTTGGCCCTGCGGCGTTTTCAGCAGGCAGGCCATAAACCCATTGCTTTGGTGGGTGGTGCCACAGGTTTAATTGGTGATCCCAGTTTCAAGGCTCAAGAGCGAAAACTTAACACTGCCGAGGTAGTGACAAGTTGGGTCGAGCGTATCCGAGTACAGGTTTCGCAATTTATTGATTTCGATGCTGGAGAGAGCTCGGCAGAGGTGGTCAATAATCTGGATTGGATCGGTAAGATAGACCTGTTGAGCTTCTTGCGAGATGTAGGAAAACATTTCTCCGTCAATAATATGGTGAATAAGGAATCTGTTAAGCAGCGACTTGATCGGGAGGGCGCGGGGATTTCTTATACCGAGTTCACCTATATGTTGCTGCAGTCTTATGACTTTGCAGAGCTCAATCGCTTACATGACTGCACGCTACAAATAGGTGGCTCGGATCAGTGGGGCAATATAACCGGTGGCATAGACCTCGCTCGTCGCCTAAATGGTAATCAGGTCTTTGGTATGACCTTGCCATTGGTGACCAAGTCAGATGGCACTAAGTTTGGTAAAACTGAAACAGGTACCATATGGCTTGATCCAGCCAAGACTTCACCCTACGCTTTCTATCAATTCTGGTTAAATACAGCCGATGCGGATGCCTACAAGTTTCTCCGTTATTTCACTTTCCTTCCCATTGCTGACATAGAGGCAATTGAGCGGGCTGATGCAGAGGTTCAGGGTAGAAAGTCTGCCCAGGGCATTCTGGCAAGGGAGGTAACAGAGTTGGTGCATGGTGCGGATGGGTTAGAAGCCGCCGAACGAATCACTGAAGCACTGTTTACTGGCGGTGGTGGCTCAGGTGGCTTGGAGGCGCTCACAGAAGGTGATCTTGAGCAGCTCAAGCAGGATGGCATGCCCGCCAGCGATCTCAGTACGGCAGAGCTTGATGGGCAGATACTCACAGGTCTATTTACTGATAGTGGTCTGGTGAAGGCGGGGAGAGAGGCAAAAGATGCGCTGGGTCGAAATGCAGTGTTCATTAATGGTGTGTCGAAAGGTGCCGACGATAATATGAAAGCTGCAGAGTGTTTTGCGCCAGAGCGTGCACTCTACGGCCGATTCTTTATGGTGAAGCTTGGCAAGAAAAAGCATCATTTGTTTGAGTTGGTCTGACGGTATTGTCAGATGAGTAAAAGCCCGGCTTATAAGTCGGGCTTTTTTTGGTTAAAAGGGCATCAAGTTGAATGCTAAGTAGGCAGATTTACACCAGTGAAAATAAAAATGAAGAAAGACATTGACGGAGTGAGATTAATCGATAGAATGCGCGCCTCGATTCGGGGATAGTTGCTCGTTTCGAGGCCCGACAAAGGCACTGTAAAAAAGAAAAATGTTTTTACAGAAAGCCGTTGACAACAGGGTGTAAGGCGCTAGAATGCGCGTCCGCTTCGGGGTTGATTTGAAGCGGAAAGTTAGCAGAAGTAAGAGTTGAGATTTTTAATACGAAATATCACATTACTCTGTTGACATTAAGGCGGCGATCATTAGAATACGCAGCCCGCTCCTAGAGAGCAACGTTCTTTAACAATTGATCAGATAATGCGTGTGGGTGCTTGCTGAGACGATTCAAGTGACAACGAATCATCAAATGCAAG
>DRHD01000375.1 GCA_011049795.1 Porticoccus sp. | reverse complement strand
TTCAATTAGTTACTGGCAGCGATAGTGCTGTTGGGGCCGTAGATGAACTCACAGGCTTGAAAATTTCCACCCCATTCAATACTCTCGGTGGGCTTTTTGGTAATTACTATGGAATACGCATCAACACTCCTGCCGACCAAAGTGCTTGGGTAGCTACGAATACATATCAGCTTTACCTCGAAGATATCGGCACGCCAGCGGTAGGTACACCCTTCCAAATTTATCAAGCTGGAACCAGCGGTACAAACGTCTTTGAGGCCAGGACAAAGATTGGTAGTCCAGGTGCTCCAGCTGCCGGAATAGCCTTGGATGTGACTGGAGATATTGCAGCTACTGGAGACGTAGCTGTCAATGGCGGTGATATTACTACTACGGCTGGTACGTTTAATCTACTTAATGCGGCCACCACTCTAAATATTGGTTCTACTGGTATTGGACGGATTATAAATATCGGCACTGGCACAGGGACAGACACGATCTCTATTGGTACCGGCACCTCAAGTGCAGATATAATTAAAATCGGAACCGGATCAGCAGTAAAAACAATTCAGTTTGGAAGTACTGGTGCTGCAAGCACGATTACTGCCTCTTCGGGTGCCCCGATCGGTTCTGATCACACCGCATATACTTTTAATCTTTACAACGCTCAAGCCGCAAATAATCAATACGCGTTCAGGATCGCACAAGTTGGATCCGTAGCTAACAGTACTACTGAAGCTTTATTAACTCTCGATAACGAAGATACAGTAGCTTTTGGAACCACTACAGTGACTGACGCCATTCGTATCGACGCTACTGGAGACGTGGTAAACGCTATCACCAACGGTATCAATTTTGCCAGCAGCGATATAGTGACTGATATAAATCTGCAAAACGGCGAGAAGATCGATAATAATGTAGATGGGATTATTCAACTCACTGGGGACCTAGACGTCTCTGGCCACGGCGCTTTTGGCGCGGATGCCAGCGTTGATACCAATAGAATATTGAACGTTGTCGAAACTCAAATCTTCTCTTCTGGTACAACATTTTACGGTGCCTATGTTGCTCCCCTTCTTATCACTCCTACGTCAGGTGATACCGGGACTTATACCCTTTATGGTGTTAATATAGCCCCAACATTTCAGATAGTCGATGACTCTGACGGCGTAGGTGTAGATGATGATGGAATAGGGTTAAATGTGGCTGCAACATTAGATAGTGCTGCTATCTGGCGCAACTTTTACGGCATTAATGCCGACCTTGCTTACACCGGATTTGGAGGGGCTCCAGACGCAAATGCTGAAAACTCGGCCATTAGAGCCGTGATAAGCGATGCCGACGATGGTGGAAATTGGAACATATTCCACGCCGCAGATTCTACGGTTACAGCCACCGAAACCCTTCGAGCTTTGTACATCGAACCGCTCACCAGCGGTGGTACTCGATACGCCATCTATCAAGAAGGTGATACGGCGACAAATTCTAACTTCAATATTTTAGCAGCCGATACTCGCATCGGATCAACTAGCGACCCAACCGTAACCTTGGATGTGACTGGAAATATGCTGGTCACTTCTTCCGAGACTACTGGTACTGCAGCTTCGATAGTTGCCAATTCGGTCACCACCGGCACACTGATGAGTCTATCTGCCGATGGGTTGACGAGCGGTACCGGTTTGAATATTACCTCAATTTCCACCGTCGGTCTGGGAAGCAATTCCACCAAACTTTTTAATCTTGCCAGAAGCGGCGCAAATACCATCGCTTCTCACACCGCTTATGGCCTATATTCTTCGGTGACAAATACCGGTACAACGTCAACTAATATTGCCGGCTACTTCTCCGCCACAGGCGCAACTAACAACTATGGCTTGATCATCGAAAACGGCAATGTCGGTATCGGCAATAACGCCCCAACCGTCGCCTTGGATGTGACCGGAGATATCCAACTTACTGGCGATCTGATACCTTCAGCATCACCAACCGCCGGATCTACCTCGCAGACTAGTACAACGGTAGATAATATCGGGAGCAATCTTGTTGGCTATTATAGCTCACTTACTATTGGCACGGATGGTTATCCAGTGATGGCTTACCATGACGCCTCGGCCAATACTCTCAGAGTGGCTAAGTGTAACGATGCAGCTTGTACTGGTGCGGATGAGACACTTTCAGAGGTTGATACCTCAACCGGGGGTTCTCTACGAACCTCCATTGCCATCAGCACTGACGGTTATCCAGTAATATCTTACTACAACAGTACAAGTGATTTAAGGGTGGCTAAGTGTAACGATGCAGCTTGTACTGGTGCGGATGAGACACTTACTACCGTTGATAACACCAATGATGTTGGAAAATACAGTTCCCTAGCTATTGGCACGGATGGTAATCCGATTATTAGCTATTGGGACGACACAGCTGATGATCTGAAAGTAGTTCATTGTAACGATGCGGCTTGTAGCGGCGCGGGTGAGACGATTACTGTTGCCGACTCTGGTACTATTGGAGGCTATACTTCAATAGCTATCGGTGCGGATGGGTTTGCTGTTATCAGTTACTATGACAATAGTGCCGCGGCTCTAAAGGTACGCAAGTGTGAGAATCTTACTTGTAGTAGCGGCACCAATACCCAAGTTGATAATGCAGCCAGTGTTGGTCAATGGACTTCAATCGCTATTGGTACGGATGGCTTACCGGTCATCTCCTACTATGATGCCACCAATACCTCTCTTAAAGTTACAAAGTGTGGTAACCTCTATTGTTCCTCCGGCAACACAACCACTACGGTTGATGATGCGGGGAACACCGGTACCTACAGTTCAATTACTATCGGAAAGGATGGCTTACCAGTTATTGCTTACGCGCAGAGCGGAGCTCTGAAAGCAACCAAATGTGGTAATACTTCGTGCTCGAGTGGTAATATAACCACTACGGTAGATGGAGCAGGCTGGCGTGGGAGTTGGGCTTCTATCGCGATAGGCGCAGATGGGCTTCCGGTTATTGCTCATCACGACAATGACAGTGGAGTTCTTGACGAAATAGTCACAAAATGTGCTGATGCTGCCTGTAGTGTAACTTCGGCTGCTGGCTACAGTGGCGGTTCAGATCTTGGTGGGATAGATCAGTTTTGGAACAATATTTACGGAGCAAAGTACTTTGGTAAAGCTTTCCAGGTCACTGGTTTCGACGTGGCTGAAGCATACAAGGTGGCTGATGGATCCATACAAGCTGGTGATTTAGTGGCTCTCTCACCAGATGGCGGTTTGCAGGTAGAAAAATCGGCGGGTGTGCCGTACGATAGCAAAGTCGTAGGTATAATCTCAACCGACCCAGCTGTCAAAC
>DRHD01000374.1 GCA_011049795.1 Porticoccus sp. | reverse complement strand
GAGACAGCCGGTTGGTGTCATCGTGGTCACCACCAGCAAAGCATCGGGGTGGCGCACCTGCAATTGTTTGATCATTGCCAGGAGCTGGTTGTGGCCTGCTCAAATTCCTAGCTTTGTACATGGCGCACTAGTATACCCTGACCATTGGCTTTATGCTTTCGGCAAAACAGAGGAAAGACCTCCATTGGCACGTATAGCTCTCGCGATTTATTCATTGTTATTTTATCTGCTGACCCCGCTGATTTTGTTGCGGTTGTTATGGCGTGGGCAAAAAGCACCAGAATATCGTCAACGCTGGGCTGAACGATTTGGTTTTGTGCCAACCATAGAAGCTGGTCGCCAGGTTATCTGGGTCCATTCCGTGTCTGTGGGTGAAACTCTGGCAGCGGTGCCAATGATCAAACAATTGCAGGTGCGCCACCCCGATGCTTTGCTGGTGGTGACCACGATGACACCAACCGGTTCGGCGAGAGTGAAAGCAATATTCGGCAGCAGTGTTTATCACGTGTATGCACCCTACGATTTGCCTGATGTGCTGCACCGGTTCCTGAACCGTGTTCACCCTGATGTACTGGTCATTATGGAAACAGAATTGTGGCCAAACCTAGTGCACCGTTGTCGTGACCGGGATATTCCCATTGTGGTGGCTAATGCGAGGTTGTCGCAAAAATCGGCCAGAGGGTATCAAAACTTTTCGGCGATGACGTTGCCGATGTTACAGCGAATTAATTGTATTGCCGCCCAGCATGAAGATGATGGTGAGCGGTTTTTGGGGCTGGGCTTGAGTGAGAATCAGCTAGTGGTAACCGGGAATATCAAATTTGATCTCAGCCTGGATGATGAAATAAAAACCAGGGCACAGAGCTTAAAAGCTCAATGGCAGGGTGACTCCAAACGCCCGGTGTTGTTGGTTGCCAGCACTCATAGAGGAGAGGATGAGATCATCCTCGATAGCTTTGAGCAGATCAGGTTGAGCTTTCCTGAGCTGCTACTGGTATTGGTTCCTCGTCATCCTGAGCGGTTTGATGAGGTCTTCCAGCGCTGTTCCAGTCGTGGTCTTCAGGTGATTCGTCGCAGCAGTGGAGAATCACCTTCACTAGAGGAGCAGGTACTGCTCGGCGATACGATGGGTGAGTTGCTGTTGTTCTTTGGTGCTTGTGATATCGCTTTTGTGGGAGGAAGCCTTGTGCCTGTGGGTGGTCATAACTTGATTGAGCCCGCCGCTTGGAAGGTGCCGGTACTCAGTGGGCCACACTTGTTTAATTTTTCAGAGGCCTCCCGATTATTGTTGGAGGCAAAGGGAATGGTTATTTGTGAGGGAGCGGACATCATTGCTCATCAAGTAACAGAGTTTTTACAAAACCCAGCTTCAGCCGCTCAAATGGGAGCAGCAGCAAAATTGGTGGCGGACAATAATCGTGGTGCGCTGGATCAGTTGCTAGATATTATCGAACGCCAGCTTTTAGGACACTGAGTTCAGGGTCCAGCCAGGCATTTAGCTGGTAAATATCCTCTGGACTTAATTGGCCAGCAACTTCTTTAAGCTTCAACAAACTGGCAATGTAATCGTAGCGCGAATTGGCGTAGTCGCGACGGGCTTGATAGAGATTCCGCTGTACTACCAAGACATCCACGATATTACGAGTACCCACCTCGTAGCCGGCCTGGGTGGCTTCCAGTGCGCTCTCTGCGGAGATGACAGCTTGATTCCTAGCTTTTACCCGTGCGGTGTTAGTGAGTACGAGCAAGTGTAGGGAGCGAGCATTTTGTACAGTTTCTCGTTCAGTGCCGATATACTTTTCCTCAGCCTGAATAAACTGCTGGTAGGCTCGTCTTCGTTCGGCACTGACCAGCCCGCCAGTAAATATTGGTATATTGAGTTGTACTGACACCGTGTGGCCATCCCTATCAATCTCAGAAGGGCTGGAAAAAAACTTATCATCGCTTAGGTCTCTCCCTTTAAAGTGGGTATCCGAATTTTCATCATAATATGAGAACGCACCTGTCACGGTGGGCATGTGTTCATATTTTTTGGACTTAGCATTATTGTCTGCGGCGTATTGTTCGTGTTTGGCAATTTGTAATGAAAAATTATTTTTTAGAGAAAACTGCACCCATGCTTCCCGGTCAAGTGGCTCGGGTTGCACTACCGGAAAGTCAGGCATTAAGCCTGATAGTTGATCGTGAGCTTGCCCGGTCAATACAGTGAGCCGCTCAAAGGCAATGTCCAGTGCTCCGCTGATCTCCAAGGTTCTAACTGTCGTCTCGTCAAATGCAGCTTGAGCTTCATGTACATCAGTAATGGGTAGCAAGCCAACTTCAAAACGTTCACGGGTCTGCTCCATCTGTCGCTTAAGGGCTTTTTCTTCGGCCAGTGCGGTTTCAAGGTTTTCCCTGGCTTTCAGTACACTAAAGTAGGTGTCGGCAGAGCGAAGAATGAGCGATTGCTGGTCTGCAGAAAACTGTAATTTAGCCTGATAGCTGAGCTCTTTCCCCTGTTGGAAGGTAAACCAGGCAGGCAAATCAAAAAGGGGCTGAGTGAGGGAGATAGTGTAGCCGTGGGAGTCAATATCGGTATCGCCATCTCGCCCAAATGTGCCACCGGGACCTCCACTCAGTACGGTAGTGGATGAGCCATCTAATTCTGTCTCAGAGTATTCGCCAACAGCACTTATCTGGGGCAGCAACCCGGCCCTGCTTATATTTTTTGATTCAGATCCTGCGAGATAGGCTGCTCGGGCTGCTCTCAGTTGAGGGTCATTTTGTAAGGCGAGCTCATAAATGTCTGACAGGGAGTCCCCCCAGCAGACCGTGGCCAGCAGCATAGATGTTAGGCCAATGGTGGCTGAGACACGGTGCATACAGAATCCTTCGGGGGTTTTTATCTGACGGGGAGTTTATCAGATTTGTCAATACTGGACAGTGAGATGACGGCTGTGTAGTGTGGTTTTATCAAGATTTACGGGGCCACTGAGTGACGCTGCCTGATAAGAGATATACCGCGACAGATTATGAGCTGCTAAAGCGTGAAGAGGTCTTTGGTGGCTTCTTTAAAATGGTTCGCCTCACGTTACGCCACAAGCTTTTTTCTGGTGGTTGGAGCAAGCCAATAACGCGAGAGTTGTTCGAGCGTGGTCACTGTGTGGGTGTTTTGCTTTACGACCCGGCTAACCAATTGGTGGGTTTGGCTGAACAGTTTAGAGTTGGCGCGCTTGAGCAGACGGGTAGCCCCTGGTTATTTGAGGTGGTGGCCGGAATGGTTGAAGCTGATGAGTCACTGGAGGATGTGGCGAGAAGAGAGGTTCTGGAGGAGGCGGGTATTACCGATATTCAGCTGGTACCTATTTGTGACTACTGGGTAAGCCCCGGTGGAACCAGTGAAAGAATGCATCTTTACTGTGCGTTAACAGACTTGGTTGATAGCGCTGGTATCTTTGGTTTAGAGCTTGAGTCGGAAGACATCCAGCTTCATATTTTGCCCGAGAGCCGGGCATTTGAATGGCTTGACCAGGGCGTGTGTGACAATGCAGCAACGACAATTTGTCTGATGTGGCTGCGCATGAATCATGATTCCTTGCCGAGATAAAAGGTGGTGATTGTTAACGTCTTGCTGGTTGCTGCTAAAGTAAATTGGATTGATTGCCATTTTGGCAGCTATAGAACTGATGAGAATGTGACGGAGTACCGTGGTTAGCCGATCGAAAATGCGTTACAAAGTAGACCTCAGGCGATACATGGCAGATTGCGATGCAAACTACGTTCGTCTGATGAAGTTGTTTCCAGATATGATGCAGTGTGATGAACGAAAAATCGGGTTTTGTCACGACGGAGACCATGTTTTATCGTTGACTGTGTTGGAGCAAACTCGCTATACAACATTGGTTAAGTTTGGCTTGGAGGCGGTGGTTGCTGGTACAAGCTCTTGGCTTAGGTTGCCGGTATTAATATTGAGGTTGTACCATGATGCCCAAGTAGCAGAGGTGGTGTCATGTGATGGTGTGAGACATATCCAGCCTCGCTATGAATACCCCAATAAGGACATGCATCATCAGGATGAGAAAGCACAATGGAATCTTTTTTTAGCTGAATGGTTGGCCCACTGTCTTGAGCAAGGTTATGACGCAGAGTTATTGTTTGAGGCGGTGCCTTAGGTCAATAGATCAACGGGCTGTCCCAAGTGGTTGAAATGTTAACGGCCTATAGAACTTGTTCGAGGGAAAAAGCGTCACAATGATGTTTTAATTACCCGTCATTAATTTTGGAAGGGAGTGGATGGAGTCGTCCTTACAGCAGCATAAACAGTTTGCTCATAACGCGACACGCGTTGTGCAACTTTCAGATTGTCACCTTGGTGCTGATCAGAGCTTTATGTTGGCTGGCATCAATACATTCCATAGTTTCACGCAGTCTTTGTCTGAGATAGAGGGTAGCCTGAAAAAGCCTGCCCTCATTGCTGTCACTGGAGATATTGCCAGTGCCGGCGATCCACAAACCTATCAATTGTTTTCCAATGCTATGTCATCAAGCCAGTTGCCCTATGCCTGGCTGCCTGGAAACCATGATGACTTTTCTTTGATGAAGACGTCAGCGTTACAGCCGTTTACCCGGTTCGTAGAGTTGGGAAACTGGGTGGCGATCTTTTTGGTTAGCGCGGTACCCGGTGAGGTCTACGGCGAAATTTCAGGCACAGAATTGAATGAGTTGGATAGTTTGTTAAAGCAATTTGAGGACAGAAATATTGTGTTGTTTGTCCATCACCCACCGGCTCCCATTAGTTGTAAATGGCTTGATCAGCAACGTATAACCAACAGTGAACAGTTTGGTGACCTTATTGCTCAGCATGAAAATGTCAGAGCACTATTTTCAGGCCATGTTCATCAGGAGAATGAATCTATTTGGCAGGGGTTGCCCGTTTACAGTGTGCCTTCGACCTGTTTTCAGTTTGCCTGTGGTTCTGATACTTTTGAACTCAGTGACTTGCCACCGGGTTATCGTTGGATTGATTTGTATCCTGATGGAAGCATTCAAACTGGGGTCGAGCGCCTGAGCTATGATATGGGGAAGGTGGATCATAGCTGTTTAGGATACTGAGTTGTATAGGATACTGATGTTTGGGCACATTCTGTTGACGCTCGTTGCTTCAAAATAATTCTCTAGTTACCTGTTATCCCAACCGAATTAATCTCGCTATAATGCCAGCGCACCCTAATAGTAGTACGCTAAAAGCACACCCATAAGCCTTATTGTTCAGCGGAGTTCTGGTTCAGCATGGCATTAATTTACATCCATGGATTCAATAGCTCACCTGCATCATTGAAAGCTAAACAAACAGCTGACTGGTTGTCAGTCAAGGCCCCTGAGATTCCTTATATTTGCCCAGCACTGAGTAGCAAGCCAGATCTGGCCATAGAGCAGTTAAATACCCTTATTGATAGTACTATTGAGAGCTCTCCTGGTCCTGTTGGGTTAATTGGGAGTTCTATGGGTGGTTATTACGCCACTTGGTTGGGTGAAAAATATGGCTTGAAAGCTGTGCTGGTTAACCCGGCGGTTCGTCCCTATGAGTTTATGCTGGAATACCTCGGTGAGAATGCTAATTACCATACGGGTGAGCGCTATATACTTGAGCCAAAGCATGTGGATGTTGCTAAGAGCCTCGAGGTGGATTCATTAAAAAATCCTAAAAATTATTGGGTATTATTACAAACGGGCGATGAGGTGCTGGGTTATCGCCAAGCGGAGGCCAGGTACGCCGATTGCGACCTGACCATTGAACAGGGTGGCGACCACAGCTTTCAGCACTATGAGCAACACCTGCCATTCATCATCGAATTTCTACAACCATCACTGACTATTTTATGAGTAATTATACGGCAGAAGATATTGAAGTTCTTACAGGCTTGGATCCCGTAAGAAAAAGGCCTGGCATGTATACGGATACAACCCGCCCTAACCACTTGGCGCAGGAGGTTATTGATAATAGTGTCGATGAGGCTCTGTCAGGTCATGCTACCAAGGTAGAGGTTGTGCTGAATAAGGATGGCTCATTGTCAGTCGCAGACAATGGCCGTGGTATGCCGGTAGACATCCACCCTGAGCAGGGATTACCTGGTGTAGAGGTTATCCTTTCCACTCTCCATGCTGGGGGAAAGTTCTCCAATAAAAGCTATCAGTTCTCTGGTGGGCTGCACGGTGTTGGTGTTTCGGTGGTGAATGCACTTTCATCCAAACTGGAAGTGACCATTAGACGTGATGGCAATGTTTATCGGATGGGATTTGCGGGTGGAGACAAAGTCACCGAGCTGACGGTGGTGGACACTTGTGGCAAGCGCAACACGGGCACACTGGTACTGTTTCAGCCGGATGCACAGTATTTTGACTCCGTAAAATACTCAGTTCCTCGACTAAAACACGTGCTACGTGCAAAGGCCGTACTTTGTGCTGGCCTTGAGGTGACATTTAAGGATGAAGCTAGTGGTGAAACTGAGGCCTGGTGTTATGAGGATGGTCTGGAGGATTATCTTCGGGGTGCTACAACCGGTTGGGAAACAGTACCCTTTGAACCCTTTATCGGTAGTTTTTCGTCAGAAAGTGAGGCTGTGGATTGGGCAGTGCAATGGTTGCCAGAAGGAGGGGAGTTAACCCAGGAGAGTTACGTCAATTTAATTCCCACCACTCAGGGCGGCACACACGTAAACGGTTTTCGTACCGGGTTGTTGGATGCCATGCGAGAGTTCTGTGAATTTCGCAACCTGCTTCCTCGTGGGGTGAAACTAACCCCGGATGATGTCTGGGATAAATGTGCTTATGTGCTTTCTTCCAAATTGCTAGATCCGCAATTTTCAGGGCAAACCAAAGAGCGGTTGTCATCCCGCCAGGCGGCAGCATTTGTTTCCGGTATTGTGAAAGATGCCTTTAGTCTTTGGGTCAACCAGCATACTGAAGATGCAGAACAGCTGGCTGAACTATTTATTAGTAATGCCCAGCGTCGTCTGAAGGCCAGTAAAAAAGTAGCACGTAAGCGTATTACAGCGGGTCCCGCGCTACCTGGAAAGTTAGCGGACTGCTCTTCGGATAGCCCTGAAATCAGCGAATTGTTTTTGGTGGAGGGTGACTCTGCTGGCGGGTCTGCCAAGCAAGCTCGAAGTCGAGAATTTCAGGCGATCATGCCCTTGAGAGGGAAAATTCTGAATACTTGGGAGGTGGATAGTCAGGAAATTCTGGCGTCACAGGAGGTTCATGATATCTCTGTCGCCTTGGGGATTGACCCTGCCTCAGATGATCTCAGTAATCTGCGTTATCACAAAGTGTGTATTTTGGCCGATGCGGATTCTGATGGCCTTCATATTGCCACATTGCTGTGTGCGCTATTTGTCCGCCATTTTCCTGCCATGGTCTCCGCAGGACATATTTATGTGGCTATGCCGCCATTGTACCGAATTGATGTTGGGAAAGAGGTCTTTTACGCCCTGGATGAAAGTGAGAAACAAGGGGTGCTGGATCGCATTGCAGCAGAAAAAAAGACCGGCAAAATTAACGTGCAACGGTTTAAAGGGTTGGGGGAGATGAACCCCATACAGTTGCGCGAGACCACGATGGACCCTGATACTCGGCGACTGGTTCAGTTGACGATTGAGGCAGGTGACAATACCCACCAGATTCTCGATATGTTGCTGTCCAAGAAACGCGCCAGTGACAGAAAAGAGTGGTTGGAAGATCAGGGGGCTCTGGCTAATATTTAATCAGGTTCTCTCTCTAGGTCGCAATACCTAAACCTCACTGAGCAGGGCTAACATGACGGAAAAAACACATTGCTTTACAGGATTGGTCAGTAAAGTTTGCGCCCCCGGTAGCTCCAGAGGCACAAGATCAGGATGAGAAAAAACGAGCAAATGCATCGGAAAGTGTTGAAGATTCGACTGCAACTACACCAAAAGAGTCCGTAATGGTGGTTGCGCCGGAGGATGTTGCATCCCTTGAAGCATTGGCAAACCAGCGCAGTGAGATCGTTAAAGGGTACTTGATCAGTGTGGGTGTTCCAGCCGGTCAGGTGGTTCTCTGTGATGTGGCGTTTGATAAAAACAATAAAGAACTTCCGCAGATGGATATAGTCATCTAGCACATTTAAAAACATGAAGGACTGGTGGTTCCAGAAATGACAGAAATAACAATACCCAACGAAGCTATTGAACAGACGCCTTTGCGTAGCTATGCCGAAAAAGCTTACCTGGATTATTCCATGTATGTGATTCTTGACCGTGCATTGCCAAACATTGGTGATGGCCTGAAGCCTGTGCAGCGGCGGATTATTTACGCCATGAGTGAGCTTGGGCTTAAGTCCACAGCAAAATATAAAAAGTCTGCCCGAACCGTGGGTGATGTGATTGGTAAATTCCATCCCCATGGTGATAGTGCAGCCTATGAGGCGATGGTGTTGATGGCTCAGCCATTTTCCTACCGTTATCCACTGGTAGATGGTCAGGGAAACTGGGGGGCACCGGACGACCCTAAATCATTTGCTGCCATGCGTTATACCGAATCAAAGCTATCCAGGTTTTCCGATGTGCTGCTCTCAGAGTTGGGTCAGGGAACAGCCGACTGGAAGCCTAACTTCGATGGCACGCTCAATGAACCAGAAATTTTACCGGCTCGTGCGCCACATGTGCTACTTAATGGCATCACTGGGATCGCAGTGGGTATGGCCACGGATATCCCGCCGCATAACTTGAGAGAGGTCGTGAGCGCGTGCATCCGTTTACTGGAAGCGCCAAAAACGACCCTCAGGGAATTGTGTGAGTATATTCAGGGGCCGGATTACCCCACCGAGGCGGAAATCATTACGCCTCGTGAAGATATCATCAAAACCTATGAGACGGGTCGCGGTAGCCTGAAGATGCGTGCCGTGTGGCAGAAAGAGAACGGCGATATTGTTGTAACAGCATTGCCCCACCAAGCTTCTGGAGCCAAGGTGCTTGAGCAGATAGCCGCACAAATGAATGCTAAGAAGTTACCGATGGTGGCGGACTTGCGCGATGAGTCTGATCATGAGAATCCCACCAGACTGTTGATTGTGCCCCGCTCCAACCGGGTCGACCTTGAAGGTTTGATGAACCATTTGTACGTCACCACAGACTTGGAAAAGAGCTACCGTATTAATCTCAATATGATTGGTATTGACGGTAGCCCAGAAGTAAAACCACTCAATAAAATTCTCACCGAATGGCTCGGGTTTCGTCTGGCGACTGTACGCCGTCGTTTACAGTTCCGTCTTGATCGAGTCGATAAGCGGTTGCACCTCTTGGAAGGCCTGCTGGTAGCCTTTCTCAATATCGATGAAGTGATTCATATTGTTCGCAGTGAGGATGAGCCAAAGCCGGTACTGATACAGCGTTTCAAGCTCAGTGACCTACAGGCAGAATACATTCTCGACACCAAGCTGCGGCAATTGGCTCGGCTTGAAGAGGTGAAAATTCGAGCTGAGCAGGATGAGTTGGCTTCAGAAAAGGAAAAGCTAGAGAAAATACTTGGCTCAGACAAACGATTGAAAACGCTGGTGCGTAATGAGTTGTTGGAGGTCGCAGAGGAGTTTGGCGATGACCGAATGTCGCCACTTAGAGAAAGAGGGGAGGTGAAAGCCTTTAGTGATACAGACCTTTTAACCTCTGAGCCCGTGACGGTGGTGTTGTCAGAAAAAGGCTGGATTCGCTCAGCAAAAGGCCATGACATTGACCCAACATCACTCAATTATAAGTCTGGCGACCACTTTCTTTGTTCGGCGAAGGGGAAGAGCAACCAAAATGTCATCCTATTGGACTCGACTGGTCGGACTTATTCCCTAGCTGCACATACGTTGCCTTCAGCAAGGGGGCAGGGTGATCCGGTCACTGGGCTACTTAATTCCCCTTCAGGTGCGACCTTTAATGGTGTGATTATGGGTGATGATTCTCAGCAGTTACTGATGGCCACGGATGCTGGTTATGGTTTTGTGGCAAAGCTATCTGATCTTCACACCAAGAATCGGTCGGGTAAAACATCGATTTCAATTCCCAAGGGGGGGCGTGTTCTTTCGCCCACTCCAATTGCTGATATTGACGTCAGTTTAGTGGTGTCGGTGAGCAACGAGGGGCGGATGCTGGTATTTCCTCTGGCCGATCTCCCTCAATTGGCGAAGGGTAAAGGGAATAAGTTAATCAATATTCCCTCTTCCAGGTTGCAGTCTAGAGATGAATTTATGGTGGCTGTATCGGTGGTTTCTCCGGGGCAGCAGTTGTTGGTGCACTCTGGAAAACGTTACCTCAACCTAAGGTTGGTAGACCTTGAACACTATCGAGGAGAGCGGGGGCGTCGTGGTAATAAATTGCCGAGGGGCTTCCAGAAGGTAGATAGAGTAGAGGTGGCGGGGGTTGAAGAGTCTTAGTATTAGCCTCTGGCAATGTTTTTAATGACCAAATATTCACCCTGACGCCTGTTTGTACTATTTTCGTGGTTGGTCTTTCTGAAAATTGATAGCTAGGATTTGGCTTAACGGACTACGAATCTGACAAATAACCTTTTTTAAGGAGAAAACTGATGGAAGATATGATGGAAACTGCCGGAAATTTTATTCTGTACTTTGGTTTTAAGGTGCTAAGTGCACTGGTTATTTTTGTTGTTGGTAGAATAATTGCTACATGGCTCCGTGGGGTGGTTGAAAAAGCTTTACAGAAAAAAATATGGATGTGGCCATCCAGAATTTTGTTTCCACACTGGTGTACTACGCGGTAGTTGTTTTTGTCATTATTGCGGCATTGGGTCAGCTAGGCATTCACACGGCATCCTTTGTGGCCGTTATCGGTGCTGCAGGTCTTGCTGTTGGTTTGGCTCTACAGGGGTCGCTGGCTAACTTTGCTGCGGGTGTGCTGATTCTGATCTTTAAGCCCTATCGAGTGGGAGACTTTGTTGAGGTGGCCGGTGTGTCTGGAACTGTCACCAGTGTTCTCGTCTTTACCACTGAGCTCAATACTGGCGACAACAAGCGAGTGATTATTCCGAATGGACAGACAATGGGTGGCACGATCACTAATTACTCGACCAACGATACTCGCCGTGTGGATCTAGTGATGGGCATTGGCTATGGTGACGATATCGATAAAGCCAAAAAAGTGCTAGAAGAGGTAGTTGCTGCAGATGAGCGTGTATTGCAGGATCCGGCACCGACAATAGCAGTGGTAGAGCTGGCGGAGAGCAGCGTCAACTTTGTTGTTCGTCCCTGGGTGAGCAAGGCGGATTACTGGGGTGTTTACTTTGGCTTGACCGAAGCGGTCAAGAAGCGGTTTGATGAAGAAGGTATTTCCATCCCGTTCCCGCAAAGCGATGTACATATGCATCAGATTGCCAATCACGATTAAAAGACAAAAGCCCCACATTGTTGGGGCTTTTTTTATCATCGATAAGGGAGAAAAGTGATGGGTATTATTTCTTGGATTGTATTGGGACTGATTGCCGGAATTCTGGCCAAGCTAGTGATGCCGGGAAAAGACGGCGGCGGTTTTATTGTCACGGTACTGCTGGGTATTGCCGGCGCGTTTGTGGGCGGGTGGGCTGGTTCTTTCTTCGGGTTGGGCACTACCGGTGGTTTTAGCCTGGGTAGTATTGCTACGGCAACCGTGGGTGCCCTATTGTTGCTGATCATCTATCGCCAAATTAAAAAATAAATCCGTTTTATACGTTTATGGATAAGGATATGGAGACACTATGATGAAAAAGTTACTGATAGTTGTTACATCTCTAGTGCTAGGCCTTGGTTCTGCTCAGTTGGTGTTGGCGAAAAAGCCAGACGATGCGGGTAATAAGGGGGCTATGAAAGAGCATAAGTCTGAAAAACATGAAATGCGAAAGAATGATCGTGATGGCAAGTCCGATGATAGGTCAGATGATAGATCCGACGATAAGTCTGATGACAAGTCCAAGTCGGATAAGAAAGGAAAAAAAGACAAATCGCGAGATGACAGGTCAGATGATAGGTCTTCGGATCAGGACAAGCATCTAGGCAAAAAAGCGGATCAGGAGCGTAAAGAGCTGGGTAAAGGTTCTGAGCAGGGTCAAGCCGCTCGCGAAGAGCATAGCCGTAAATGGTGGCAGTTTTAGGAATAAACTAGGCAGTTGAGCTGGTTTTATGGCAGCCTTAGTCTGCAGTAAACTGGCTTGCAGTCGTTCAAGGGCGTTTCTTTCCTAGCGTATAAAAATGCAGCCATATGGCTGCATTTTTTAATCTAGTTTTAATTGGCTTTTTAGCTGCGTTAACCGTGCTCGAGACTCTTCTTTGCTGAGGGCAGGTTTTTCTTCCTTTGTTAATTGAGGCTCAATAGGGGAGGTGAGTTGTCGTCCTTGAGCTATGTCGCGGCAAAGACTGCGATAGCTTTCCTGAAAAGCAGGGTAACTGCTTGATTCGGGTTCATGGGACAGGCGGTACCAGCCCGTTTCCAAACCTGCATAGTAAACTGCTAGGTGAGACCAGTTGAAGGCAGCTTTGGGCGAGGGTGCATTGCAGGCTTCATGGTATGCATCTTTCGGGCTGAGAAGCCCCTCGCTGGTGGCTGAGTCCTCACAGCACTGTAACATGCGGTTGAGTGTGGGCAGGTAGTCGGATGTTTCAATAACCCGCTTAGCACCGAGCAAGATTTGTTCTTCTGTGAAGTACGATAGCGTTTCCAGCCAGAGACGTTTCGCCTGGTTCAGCAATGCCGTATCAGCAAATGCACTATAAAACTGATTGTGGTAGTTCAACCGAAACAGTGCGAAAACCTGATTGATAGCATCAATCAGGTGAGCAGTGTGTTCAGGTGCTGGCCCAGCTGCGGTCGCTGAGTTCGTCGATGAGGTTGCTACTTCGTGTACTGTTTGATCGATGAGGTCGTTGCTGTTGTCCATTGGTCATTACCTGAGAAGAGGCGGATTGCTGACGAGACCATTCCCGCTTCACCTGTTGCAGAAATTTGGTATTCCAAGAGCTATATATTTGGCCGCTGTCTCGCCAGTAAAGTATAAACTCTGGCACTAGCCGTTCGGCAAAAGTGCGTGAGATATTTGCCAGTGTTAGCACTTCATAGAGCTCTTCACTGGGCTGCCAATCGGCAGGCAGTAAACGTGGTTCCGAGTCATGCTCCATGGTGGTAGTGAATCGTGCCCACTGCCGTTTTACATGCATGATAAATCGGCTATTCCAAGTGTTGGATGCATCGCCTCTCTCCACCCAGTAAAGAACGAATTCGGGAATAGCGTCTTCCACAAAATTCCCATTGATACCTGCTTGGTGAGTAAGGATTTCCATGGCGTCCTGTGAGGGCTGCCAGTTATTGCTCATGGATGCCTGCTGACCACGCTTTGCGGATTCAGTTTGCTGTGTGCGCCAGAGGCGGAGCACATGCTTGATGAATTTGGAGCCCCAGCTGAATTGTGGTTCGTTGCGCTCTGTCCAGTAGGTGATAAATTCGGGTAGCTGAGCGGTGATAAATTCAGTAGGGATATTGTATTGATCGAGCTGACGCAGTATCTCTGATTCCGGTTGCCAGCTTGGAGCAATGGTTCTTGCTCCCTGTTTTTGGGTGGTCGACGGTACTTGGAGTGCCTGTTCGTTAAAGGCGAAGCGAAGCTCTTCACTCTCGGTAAACGGCGCAGAGGCAATCAGTAAAACACCTTTGTCACGTAGGCTGACCGAAATACGTTGAATTTCCTTCGGGCACCAGAAGGGGGTGATTTTTTGTAGTTGGTGCCAGTCGGTGCTGAGCCACTGAAAGCCCTTGCTGGATTCCTGTTCACCATGACACATCATCTCACTGAGCGCCTGAAGAAGCACTGCTTCTTCGAGGCCGATGGTGGCGGCCAGTGACGGGGAAATGGCTAGGGGTTTTTCTGGAATCAGGGACATCTGGCCACTTTATCAGAAATTGATTGCCAAGTTTAAGGAAAGCGAGGGGGTGAGATGTTGTTTTCTATTGCTGCTGCTGACCGGTACTATGTTTCAAGCAATAATAATAAAAAATGGAAAGTACATGTTGCAATGGAGCCGACGTACCTCTGGGGGTGAGTTTTCGCCGGTAGTGCTGTGGGCTACCGGTATCCTCTGTGGACTGAGCTTATTTTCTAATGTTGTACTGGCGAAGGGCAGTCTGACGGAAGAGGACTTGCTGACAGATATCCCTATGGTTGTGGCGGCTACCCGTTTGCCGCAGCCGGTCACTGATACTCCTGTAGCTATTACCGTGATCGACCGCCAGATGATCGATGCCTCAGGTTTTCTAGAAATCCCAGATCTGTTGCGGTTAGTGCCGGGCTTTCAGGTTGGTTTGAGCTGGAGAGACCACCATACGGCGGTGACCTATCATGGCCAGTCTGATGGCCTATCTCGAAGAATGCAGGTATTGATTGATGGCCGTGTAGCCGTCGGTTCTCTGTTTGGTATTGTGGACTGGGATAGGCTGGGCATCGTCGTTGACGATATTGCTCGCATTGAAGTCGTTCGAGGGCCCGCCAGTGTTTCATTTGGTTCCAATGCTTTTATTGGCGCCATTAATATTATTACTCGAGGGCCTTATGACAACCCTGGCTGGCGCATGAGTGCGGCGACAGGTAGTCGGGATATGGGCATTACCTCCGTACAATATTCCCATGTTGGGGAAAAATTCGACTATCGGGCATCGGCCAACTACTTTCATACTCACGGCTTTAGTGGTGTGAATGATGAAGCGACGGTTCGTTCGGGACGATTTCAGGGCCATTATCAGATGTCTGCTGGGACCGCTCTAGATTTTCAACTTGGTCATGCTGAGGGGCCTTGGGGCCGTGGAGGTACTGGGCTTTCTGTTGATCCTGCGACCCATAAAGATGCTACCGAGCAGTATGGTAATTTCAGGCTAACCCAGTCAGCCACACCGGGAAATGAATGGTATTTCCAGGTTGGGATGAGTTCTAGTGAGGAAGACGATAAATTTGATGTAGGCCTTCTGTCGGATCTTTTCGGTATATCCCCAGCCCAAGTGCCCTTGGTAACGGGGCAACAGGATCAACAAATAATGGGGGGTGTGTTTGATTATACGACGAAGCGGTTGGATATAGAGTTTCAACAGTTGATGACTCTCGGAGATGAGGCCCGTGCTGTGTGGGGATTGGGTTATCGTCAGGATAAGATCAAGGGGATTTCGGCTTCGATTATAGGGTGGGAAACCATGGAGACCTACCGCGTTTACGGTAACCTGGAATATCGTCTGTCAGGCCGCGTGCTGTTGAATGCGGGTACTACCTATGAAGATAATGATGTAAATAAGGGTGAATTCTCCCCTCGTATAGGGGTGAATGTTACATTGGCGAAAGGGCATGTTCTGAGGTTTGCTGTATCAGAGAGCTGGCGACAACCGTTTATAGCTGAACATTTGATTGATGTGGCTGTTCGTTTCAACGATGGATCCGTGCTTGATCAGGTGCAGCTTTCCCCTGGAAAGCTCGACCCCGAGCGCCTGCGCAGTTATGAGATAGGCTATATTGGTCATTGGTTAGATGGGACGGTCTCAACTGATATAAAGGTCTTCAGGGAGGAGTTTGAGGATGAGGCCGAGTATGTTTTAGACCCTTTTTATCCAGAAGTTGCTAGCATTTTTAATTCAGGGGCAATTCTTGATGTTAATGGTGGGTCTACAGATATCACGGGCGTTGAAGCGGGTATTAATTGGAAGCTAAACCAACGTACTCGCCTATGGCTATCCTATGCTTTTTCTGAAGTAGATCAACACTGTCAGGCATTGGCATTTCGGTGTTTCCATGAGAATGATGCTACACCCAAGCACACGGGTAGTGTGTTGGTGTCCCACGACTTCAGCCAACATTGGCAAGCGAGTATTGGTTATTATTATCTGGATGACATGGCCTGGGTTCTTTGGGGTGGGGATACCGAATCTTATGACCGTATTGATATGCGGATTGCTCGAACCTTCAATTTCGGTGGCTCTGACCTCAAGTTGGAGTTGATTGGTCAGAACCTCGGTAGTGACTATAAGGAATTTAACCAGCGTAATGTTTTTGAAACACGCACTTTCGTTAGGGCGACGGTTCAGTTTCATTGAGCCCGAAGTTAATTGGCAGCTCTTGCCGGTTATATCAGTATTACCGTAACAGGGACTTTATTTTTTCGAGTATTCCTGTTGTCAGATATACGTGTCGTTTCTTTTGAGCGAGGACGGCATGTTAAGCTGATGGTCATTTTTAGGAGAACCATCTGTGGTAAAAAAGAAGGCAACTGCCTACGTTTGCAATGATTGTGGTTCTGACTACAGCAAATGGCAGGGGCAATGCAGTGACTGTAATGCCTGGAACACACTGACTGAATTGCGCTTGGGGTCAACAAGTGCAACGAGTCGTCGTAGTGTGGGATTTGCTGGAGCCGCTGATGGTGCGGTGAGCACGCTGGCAGAGATTGCCTTGGAGGACATTCCCCGGATAGGCACAGGCACCGCAGAGCTGGACCTGGTGTTGGGCGGGGGGCTGGTTCCCGGCTCCTGTATCTTGGTGGGGGGCGAGCCTGGGGCAGGGAAAAGTACCTTATTACTGCAAACACTCTGTCAGTTGGCTGAAAGTCACAAGGCCCTTTATGTCACCGGTGAGGAGTCGCCCCAACAGGTTGCTATGCGCGCTAGTCGCCTCGGGTTACCCACGGGAAAACTGCAAATCATGGCGGAGACATCGGTAGAAGTCATCTGCGCTACTGCCGAGCAGCTACAGCCGAAAATTCTGGTAGTGGATTCCATTCAGGTGGTGCACCTGGATGATGTTACATCTGCACCGGGCAGCGTGTCTCAGGTTCGGGAAAGTGCGGCGATGCTGATCCGTTATGCCAAGCAAACCCATACAGTGCTTTTGTTGGTGGGCCACGTAACCAAGGATGGCAGTCTTGCGGGGCCTAAAGTTCTGGAGCATATGATTGATTGTTCTCTGATGCTGGAAGGCTCAAGCGACAGCCACTTTCGTACTCTGAGGAGCAACAAAAATCGCTTTGGTGCTATTAATGAGCTGGGTGTATTTGCCATGACGGACAAGGGGTTACGGGAAGTCCCTAATCCCTCTGCCATTTTTTTGCAGCGTGGTGATGAGGTGGCTTCTGGTAGTGTGGTGATGGT
>DRHD01000373.1 GCA_011049795.1 Porticoccus sp. | reverse complement strand
TCTATTCGAGTTGTAAATAGAAAGCCGACTACTTCGGGTAATGTTGCTCCGATTGATGCTACAACACCTTGGGTGGATGTTGCTTGGATTGCGTTAGGCGTGTAAATAATTAAAAGGGAGGATACAGTAATGGCGTATAAAGGTGAAAACGTTAAAATTAGAAAGAAACAAGGTGGCTCAGCAGTCGAGGTTGCTTCCGGTGGTTCATTTGATTTTCTCGCTGGATCACTCGTTAAGTTTGCTGGTACTGACAAGCGTGCTGTACTATTGGCAGCGGTCGCCGGTGTAGCGGGTGGTTACAAAATCGCTCGCGGTGTGGTAACTCCTACTGATGGGGCCGATACTATTGTTACAGGTTTGACAACAGTGGTTGCCGCAGTTGCTCAATTGATTGCTACTCCGATATTGACGCACATGTGGTCTTGCGCCACGATCGGAGATCAAGCTGGTGCTCCGGCTGCTGGATCAATCATCATCGTTCACAGGGGGCCGGTTGGCGCTGGTGATGTTACTCCGCAGGATGCGGCTACCACGTTTGTTGATGTGGCTTGGGTTGCTATAGGAGTTTGATGATGAAGAATGAGTCTTGGAAAATGATTTCTGATTGTCCTGATTATGAAGTCAGCACTAGAGGTAGAGTACGACGAGTTACGCCATGGCATGGGCGTAACCGTGTGAACCGAAATGTGTTTTTGAGGTTGGACGTTTCACAATCGTATTCGCAGGTCACACTTTCTAGGTTAGGTAATCAAAGACGCTATTTGGTTCATAGACTCGTTGCATTGGCATTTTTAGGGCTAGCTAATGGAAGGCAGACGAATCATATAAATGGAATCAAGAAAGATAATCGAGTTGAAAATTTAGAATGGGTTACATGTAGTGAAAATGGTTTGCATGCTTATCGTACAGGGCTTAGTAAAATGGGTGAACAGCATCATAACGCTAAGCTGTCAGACTGGCAGATTCGTGTTATTCGACGGTTACCAAAGATGAATCAGAAATTTATTATGGCTATGTTTAAAACAAGTCGGTCAACCATTGATGAAATTCGACGAGGTTCAGGACGTACAAGACTATTGATATCTAATTAAGGAGGTAATGAAATGGAAGACATGACAAAGATGGCAAACAAAGCTATCACACCATTGCACAGTAAAGGGTGTCGGTGTGAAGAGTGTTTAACGAAGGCTTCCTACACCAAGGTTGCCAAGTGGTACGATCATAACAAGGAAGCAGCGCGGGCTTCGGTATCACAGGAGTCTGGCACTCCGCGTTAAGGGCCAGTGTGTTTCGGGTAGATAGAGATAGGAGATTTCGTCATGAGAAAATATTTTATGATCGCTATATTGGCGACTGTTCTGTTGCTACCCATCGGTAGCGCTCAGAACCCGAACGCACATAGATTTGCTGCATTTAAAGTTACTGACTCTCTTGTGAGTGCGGCAGAAGTCATAACTATTCAGCAGCCTGCTACCGGTGGAAAGTTTACTCGTATTGAAAGGGTTGAGGCTTGGTGTTCAGTAGCGTGTGACATAACGTTGGAAAGAGATGGGGCTGCTGCTACAGGGACATCATTCACAACTAGTGTAGTTACTTTTGGTACTGCCGTAATGAATGCGTTTCACACATCGGATGTTGGAGTTGGTACGGTTATTACAATGAAGACGTTGCCGTTGAATACTATCATTCCAATTGTGTTTGACGGTGGTTTGTATTTAGCGCCAACAGGTACGGGCAGCAATTTCACTATACGAACCAGTGATATCACAGGTGATGTCAAGATTACAATAACTTGGAGAGAGCGAGGGTAATACTATGAGATATACAAACTTGATGTTTCTGTTGGTTGTTCTGTTCGCTGTGAGTTTGTCGGCTCAGGTTGTCGATGGTGTTAATGCGAATGAAACTGCTGTTACTAGTGGGGCTGCCAATGACATTGTTTGTCATTCAGGCGCGACAACAGTAGGACCTTGCGACACGGGAGACTTCTTCTTCAACTCCAATCTGCTGATTCTAGATCAAGCAGCCCACGGCATTGCATTCGGCGTGGACCCTGCTGATGCGGGTGTGATTCGGCTAAGCAACGCCACGGCAATTGAATGGGAAGCCTCCCCTGCGGGAACGGATCTTAGTTTGAGCGTGAACGCCTCGGAGCAGTTTGCTTTTAATAATGGTGTTGATCTAGTATTGATAGGCGGAGCACAGACTGCTCTCTTTGAGGACACGACGGTAACTACAGGTAAAACGCTGGTTGTCATTCAAGAGGGGGACGGTCAAGTCACCACTGAGACGCTTTTAGAGTTCAGAACCGCCGCCGGAACACCACTGGTGGGATTCAAAGATAGGGGACGAAGACTTGAAGTGGTAGGGTCTGGGAATCAGTTTATACTACGGGTAAGCGGTGGTACCGGATCGATTGCTGGGTTTGTAATAGACTCTGCGGCCGACTTTGTCCGAAGTTCAACAAACCAAAATCACATTCTTGTCAATGCGGACTATAAGCC
>DRHD01000372.1 GCA_011049795.1 Porticoccus sp. | reverse complement strand
AGACTTGGTTGCCAACATTCGCATGCAACGGGGAGAAGAAATTGTCGGCTACAAAGTTGGCTGTACCAGCGATGCGATTCGTACACAATTTGGGCTAAGCGAACCCATTTCAGGCAGAATTTTCCAACCGTATATTCACCAGAGCAACGCGGTAATTGACTGGAACGATTACGTCGACTGCGCCATCGAGCCCGAGATGGTTCTGACCATTGGCGAAGACCTCGAGGGCATTGACCTTTCTGATACTCAACTCATTGATGCCATTGCCTACGTTAGCCCGGGCATTGAGCTGCATAATTATCGATTCTGGTTTGGTCAAGCAAGCATACAAGAACTCATCTGTTCCGGGGGCATTCATGCTGGTCTAGTGATAGGCGATACCAAAATCTCGGCAAAAAAACTCAGCTTCAAAAACGAACGTTTCTCTGTTTATAACGGTGAGGAACTCTTAACTGCGGCTCCAGCGTCTGAAATTATGAACGGCCCAATTCACGCATTGCGTTGGCTGATCAATTCTTTAACCCGGAAAGGTTTGTGTCTGAAAAAAGGGAGTTTGGTTATACCTGGGTCTCCCGTTGAGTTAGTTCGCATTAAACAAGACACTGAACTTCGGGTAGAAATTGAAGGCGTCGGCTCTGTGCTCACACACTTTGTCAACGATCAAAAAAATGCCAATAAATGACAGGCTGATGGTAAAGGTCAGGCCTTGCATAGAGGCGTTAAACAGAAGCGGTTTACTCAGTGACACTACCCTTGAAGTAGTCCTCTACAATCGCAAAGGCCTGATCCAGTACCCTTGAATGAACATTACTACGTCTTAATCCCGCTATCGTTATGTTAATAGCCCGCAGTGCCAAATCAAGCCTCACCAACTTGCCCTGTTTTACTTCAACAGCGACTGCTAGCTCGGGTAAATGGCACAGACAATTGGAGCAAATTACCAGCTCTTTTCCCATATGCAAAGAATCAACTCGGATAAAATCTACGTCCGCTTCCGATAATGTCTTTTTATTCTTAAAGTAGGGCAGAATCGGGGTGATCGCCGGGGCACTGGTATTGACCATCCAAGGCCAGGATTCAAGCTCGGCAATCGAGACCTTTTTTGTATTGCGGGCCAGCGGATGATCAGATGAACAGAAGACGCCAAACCCGCTGTGGAACAGCGTACTGGATATCAACGAGGACGGTATATTGTGTATATGGTCGTCAGGGGTTCCGACAAAAGCAGCGTCAACCCCACCATTTTCTAATTGTTCATATAAAGTTTCGTAGTCGGATTCAAAAAATTCCAAGGCCAGATTGGGGAACTGTTGCTGTAATCGTTCAGTCAAATTCGCGATGAAATTGCTGGCTCTAACATCGCCCAAACCGATGATAATCTTTGATTGCGTATCGTTCAATTCCACACGGGCTAGCCGTAGTTGCATCAAAATAAGCTTGGCGTGCTGATATAAGCCCTGCCCTCTCACATTCGGAGTCATACCACGACCTTCGCGCTCAAACAGAGAGATGCCCAGTTCGCTCTCCAGCCGTTTGATGCTGCTACTCAAACCCGGCTGTGAAATGTACTGATCTTCAGCAGCAGCATGCATGGTACCCGTCTCGACCAGAGCGACTAAATGCTTCAATTGTCTCATATCCATAGCTGCCCCCCGATGAATCTACTTTCCGATTATTATTCCAAATCAGCGTTAAACAAAGCTATGCCATGAGGAGCAGGATACTGCGTAAAATTGTATCGACTAGCCCCCTCGCTGCACACAAAAATAAAATATAAAACTTTCTCATATAAGCGTCCACTTACAGTTTCGTATCAATTGATTACTTCTTGTAATTAGTGCTTACCGCTATGACGCGAAACCCTACCGCCAAACACACCATCTAAAAGGTCTTCAATCAATAAGCAATAGTTATTATTTGATACCAAACTGCACATAGACAGTTGAACACTTACAACTCAATAATAAGCCTGTAATAGCGTTTAAGATAAGAGCCAGACAGGCCACTACTGTATCTGTAGATTTTTTGACGTCCTATAAAAAGGTGCGGTCATAGATAAGCAATACAAAATACGATGTTTTAACTACTTTCATACTCGATGGGAATTTAAATAATGACAACTAGTCCACCTGAGTTTTTAAATGGCGTTAAGTCTGCAGCCGATTCAACTGACACCTCTGCCCCCGAAGTTACCGGAATGAGCCGACGTCATCTCTTGCGTGGAGGTGCGATTAGCATTGCAGCCGCAGGCTTGGGTGTGAGCGTTGCCTCCGCTGAAAATATACCGCCAACTGATCCACTACGAACCAACTCCAAGACGGGTGTTCGCACTGCTATTATCACCGACACTCAATTAAACATCGGCCCGGTTCTAGCCCTAAAAATGGCAACGCTGGGCTACAACCTGGTCATCGCCGATGTACGAAAAGGGCTGGTAGAAGAGCTGAAAAGGCTCGGCGCGAATCAAGTCGTCACCGTAGAGGGGCTAGAACAGGAAGGGCCGAATAACGAGAGTAAGCCAGGCTCGATCCAAAAGCTGGTGGATGCCGCTATGGACAGGTTCGGGGGCTACGATTCGGTTTTCATCCGCACCGCATGGCACGGAGGAAAGCCCACCTTGGAAGAGACTCTCGATAATATGGAGAGTTCGTTTCAACAAAACTGCCTCGCACCTATGTACGCCTTCCAAGCGGTTATCCCTCCACTCGTGGAAATGGGTGGAGGCCAAGTGGTACTCCAAACCAGTGCCACGGGCGCAAAACCGTACTCCGGCATGATGTCTTATAGCGTCATGCGCGCGGCTGCGAATATGATGGGCCGCTGCGTGGCAATGGACGTTGCTGACAAAAACGTCTGCGTCAACGTGATCGGTACCAACTTCATGAACTATCCCGATTTTATGAAGCACTCTGGCGCCGAAAAGAACCCCGATATTTACAAGGCGATTCTTAATGAGATACCCTCACACCGCTTGGGAGAAACGAAAGAGGCAGCGCACCTCGCGCTCTCAGTGCTCGACGGGCATAACATGTACACCACCGGCAACTTCTTCCCAGTCGCCGGTGGGTACAATCACACAGGGATGAAGTGAGTCTACCGAGTAGAGTACAGGCTTCAAAAAGTAACTGAGCCATAAGTACTCACTCGTAGAAATCTACTAATGAATAAGGTAAAACAATTGCTGGCTTGCCTTGGCAGCCCAAAGCTATAAATTTCGGAGAATAAACCACCATGAAAGTCCTAAATAAAGTTAGCAACACACCAAAGCAGATTGAAGCGTTATTACACAGTGATGATGAAGGTCCAGTTTGTATGGTCAATTTAATAAAATTCAAAGAAAAAGCCGTCTATGAAGATGGACGTGAAACAAATCTTAGCGGTGCACAAGCCTACGAGATATATGGTTTAGAAATTGCCAAAATGGTTCATGGCCTTGGCGGCGAGATTGTTTTTTCCAGCACTGTTACCGGCCTGGTGGTAGGTGAGGTGGAGGAGCTGTGGGACGCCATCGCCATTGCCAAATACCCCTCACGGAAAGCGTTTGTCAAATTCATCAACTCGCCAGAGTTTGTTAAACATCTGGTGCATAGAACTGCCGGGCTGGACGGCCAACTGAATATCGCAAGTCGACAAATGAACGCCTAATCATTCTCCAACGACAATACAACAACGACCAAGCTATAAATAGCCAGAGGCAACTAACCCGTGACAGACACCATTAATACTATCGGCACAATACCATCAACGGTCGCCGTAAAACCGGCGACCGTTCAACTAGAGACAGCGACTAAAGGCAGTATTGGGTTTTTGTTACTCTTAACGCTGTTGAATGTGCTCAACGTTGTTGACCGGCAATTACTGGCAGCCTTCTCTACCTATATCGTACCCGACTTAGAACTAACCAATACCGAGTTCGGTTTACTCACTGGGCTGGTTTTCCTATTTTTCTACTCGGTTATGGGGCTCTTTATGGGCATGTTAGCCGACAAAGTCAACCGCACAAGGTTGATCACAGTGGGGCTGATATTATGGAGCGCATTAACCGCGCTTTCCGGTGCCGCCAAGGGTTTTGTTAGCATGGCTATTCCCCGCATGTTTATCGGCGTTGGTGAATCCATTTTAACCCCCAGTGCCATGTCCTTATTGGCAGACCGCTTTCCTCCCTCACGCTTGGGTTTTGCCTCAGGGTTTTACTACTTGGGCGTACCTATCGGCGGCGCTGCCAGTTTACTGATTGCGGGTTATCTAGGGCCGGTCATAGGTTGGCGTGGCTGCTTCTATTTTCTCGGCGCTCTTGGCCTAGCCTTTGCCGTAGTGATGTGGTTCATAAAGGAAACGCCACGCCGGCACCTTGCCAACGCAGAACCTGGCTCGCCCAAGCAGTCTCTTCGCTTTGGCGAGGTGGCGCGCACTGCGATGAGGACGATATCAAGATCACCTGCATTGATGTTTACGATCGCGGGCGCTACAGCCATGCACTTTATGATGGGAGCCGCCGCCTTCGAGCAATTATGGTTTGTTGAAGAGCGCGGATACGAGCGCGCTCAAATTGCTCAACTCACCGGCTGGGCCATTCTTCCGGGAGGAGTTCTTGGCATTTTTGTAGGGGGTATCGGCAGTGATTGGTTTACCAAAAAAACCGGGCTGGGGCGCTTGACGTTCCTTTGCGGCATTTTGTTAGTACTAACGCCCTTTTCCCTAGCGCTGCGCTTGGCACCCGGTGGGTCTATCTGGATCCCTCTTGGTCTGTTTTTTGGCATGTTCCAAATCGGCGCTTTTTATGGCCCCACATTCGCTACTGTGCAGGAACTGGTGCCACCACAAGTACGCTCGACGGTTGTCGCTTTCTTTCTTCTGGTTGTCAGTATTATTGGTGTTGGCTTGGGCGTTACCGTGGCTGGTTTTGCAATTGATGCGATGATTGCTCAAGGTGTTGAGCAACCATACAGCCTAGCGCTATTGGGTTTCACACTAATCTCTTTTCTTGCCATACCCTGCTTTCTATTTGCCGGCTTACGCTTTGCACAAGATAAAGCTCGCCTGTACGAAGACAACAACCTTTTATAGTTAGTATGGAACACGAGGTCCTAATGACGGGCTAAATTTATTTTGAGTAAGAATGCAAGCGATAGCGCAGCCTACATACCACCCAAAGTCTGGCAATGGGACAAAAGTAACGGTGGTATGTTTGCTGCAATCAACAGACCGATTACAAGGAGCGTATTACATCAGCCCTTCGTCAACTCCCGCCTGGGTGTACCCTTTCAACACAACGGCGTCATCCTGGTTGGTGGTATTGACGTCGAAGTTGGCAAACTTGTCACGGTCGACCTCTTCAATCGATTCAAAAATAGCGCAAGCTCTCAGGTAATCACCAGGCCATACCATGTTGGAAAAACGCACGCCGAAACGGCTAAGCCGCCCATCCATACATAATCCCTTAGCATCTTGCCTGTCATACCCATTGTTAACATGCCATGGCTAAATTCTCTAAGGCGGTGCCTCAGCTGAAGCTGCCACCCTTCTCTGCCAAATCAACGAGATACTGGCTAGGCTTCCAGAAATCGCCTCCGCTTTGCTCGTAAGTGCGCAGTTTTTCAACCACCCTATCCAAGCCTAGACTGTTGGCATAGTGCATTGGGCCGCCACGATAAATCGGCCAGCCATACCCGTAAACATAAACAACATCGATATCACTGGCACGAATGGCAATACCCTCGTCAAGAATTTTGGCACCTTCATTAATCATTGGCAGAAGACAACGATCCAAAATCTCCTCATCGGAAATTTCTCGCTGAACAACGCCAGTTTTGGCAGCAATTTCTTTGAATAACTCTTGCGTGATAGGTGCTGGTGTCGCCTTGCGATTTTCATCGTAGTCGTAATAGCCCGCTCGGTTCTTTTGCCCTCTGCGATCCATTACGCAAAGACGGTCTTTAACATTGTCATGATTTGATTCTTCTGGATTCCAAGCAAGATCTAAACCCGCTAGGTCGGCCATCTGGAACGCACCCATGGGAAAACCAAAATCAAACAATAGTTCATCGATTCTATGTGGAGCGGCTCCTTCCATTGCTAAATCTTCCGACTGAATCTGACGCTGGTGCAAAATACGATTACCAATAAAACCGTCACATACCCCGGCCAAAACGGCTACTTTATTGATACGTTTGGCCAGTGACATGCTGGTTCTGATCACTTCTTTTGAGGTTTTATCACCACGCACAACTTCCAACAGCTTCATTATGTTAGCCGGCGAGAAAAAATGT
>DRHD01000371.1 GCA_011049795.1 Porticoccus sp. | reverse complement strand
TCATTCTTGGGTGACACTATTGCATTACGATAGTCCATCACTCTGCCTGATGGGAGAAGCATTCTGGTAGTAGACCCACTCCGATTAAACGTGAGACCGGCGGTCTCGGATATCTTGTAGACTGTTTGCTGGTTAGAGTATTTGGTGGGCAGTCTGAAGCATCGGTTAATTTCTGTCCAAAAAGCGGTGATATCAGTATATCTGGTACGGTAAGTTTTGATAAGTCTATCAATGAAATTTCTATCGTACGTTCCATCATCGAAGAGGACACGTAGAGAATCGTTTTGCCTGCAACGCTCATAAAAGGTATCAGTTCCCATTCCATAACCGCATCCGAGTATGGCATCTTTCCCAAAGCCTCTTCTAATACCAGCTTCTTTGCCTTCAGGAGTTTCCGATTCTTTCTCGCTTGGTTTCCAAACTTTTGCTTGAAATAACTTTTCAGCGAATGCACTATAGATATCTTCACCATTTGCAAAGCCCCTTATTAAATCTTCCTGATGTGCAACCCAGGCTAACTCACGTGCCTCGATCTGTGCACTATCAACAACTACCAACATATAACCATCCGGTGCTACCAGCGTGTTACGAACTTGTCCTATCAATGGATGAATGGGATTGCCTCTGCCCTTACCACCCAGATTCAACGGATTCCAGCCACCGGTACCGGACCAACGACCCGTGTGTGCTCCATGATACTTAAACGGTATCCTGAGCTTGCCATTGCAGCACTCGGCCTCTATGATCATACGTTGTACTTTCTTCTGATGCAGTGCCCAACTTGAACAGGCACTTTTAGCCCGGCATAGATTTCTCACCTTGTCATCCTTATGCACCAGCAGCAACCGGAACGCAGGATCATCTTTAGCAGTAGCAGGTATCATGTTGTTCTTACCCTTTTTCATAGGTACTCTCTCACATTCACCTACTGCATCCAGACAGTCTTGCAACAACACCGGGAACATTTTCTTGGCACGCAGGATTTTAGGTATGTTAGGTTTCAGTTTAGTCCTATGCTTTAAGACCCAGGCCACTTTCCGAAGGTCTTCTGATAGTGCTGTCTCCATCCGTACCGCAATCTGCACAGCTTGTGGTATATCCAAGTTGAGTATCGGCTTAAGATACAAGTTAAGCGTATGCCGGGCCAAGTCAAGTTCAACGCCAGGATTATTCAGATTCGGTAAAAGAATTTCAAGCAACGCAACTTCATTTTTGATATCTCCTAAACAATATTCTCTCATGGCCCTACGTTGTTCGGGTGACATATCCTTATCATGCAGTCCCTTGAACTGCATAGTGTCACCCTTTGGCTGGAGCTTGAACATCTTGGCCAGATCTTTAAGCTTCTGGCTCATCCTGCTATCATAGTACCGTGACAGATCTTCAATATCAAGCGGATACTCTGGGTAGATGCCGAACTTTTCAGCCAGGATGAGCATGTCGAACTTATTGTTCTTTGCCACTGTGGTACAACCAGCAAACAATACACCGAACCTGTTTACCAGTCTATCTATTGTAGCCTCTACACGCGAACCAGGTACGAATCTTGGCTGTTCATCGTTGATTTGGAGTCCTAGACCAGTGAACTCAAACCTGGAGTCAGCTACGTATTGTGCTATGCCCATCTTCTTAAGAGTGTACTCCGTATCGAAGTAGGTCTCAAAGTCAATGGTCAACACATCAGTCGGCCAGCCTATGTCAGATAGTATTTGAATTACTTTGTCCATAAATATTCTATCTCTTGATAATCAGGTAAAATAGTATATATTTCACATTCATCCTTGGTGAACCAAGTACCATTCCGGTGTTGGCCCGGCAAATCTATTGCCCAGTTTTTTCCAATGGCGTGCAACATCTCATGCACCGCAGAAGAATGTTTATTCATTAATTCTTTGTGGCTGAAAAAACTTTGGGCGTACATATTTAATGAATTTCTCGCCCAGTCTTTAGCCCTCCACACAAAGTAATTACTAATGTCTTCTTTCGGTATATTAAATACTCGACTATCAAAAATACCTGAATTTTCAAAATTTTCTGAAAAATATACTGACATCATTCCTGCTGAAATACTCAATATTTTTGAGATGTTATAATCAAACCAACCTTGAGTGTTTAGCTCATCATAGTCCGTGACGAGAATATTAACTTCATCAGACTGAATAAATGCTAGCTTGAATCCTTGAATTTCTCTACAAGTTTCTTTGGCTGATAAAACCATCGAGTCTATGAAAGACTGATCAAATGGCCTATTACAATTTCTTGTTAGGGTGTGGAAACATTTGCCATCTAATCTTATAATTATAGGACTCCTTCTGGTTAGATAGTGCCTGGTGATAAACTCATATCGTTTCATTCTATCAGCTAGATCTTTCATCCTACTTGTACCTCATTCTCCGGTTTGCTTTCTTTGCTCCCATATAGATCCTCCCTCTGCGACTCGAACAGGCAGTAACCCTTTGCGTCACCCAGGAGTTTGAGCTTGTCGAACTCGTTGTATACCTTATTGAGCCTGGCAATGTGCCCCTTGAGATTATTCTCATAACATCCAGATAATTCATGGTCTACGCCGTCTTGAGGATGTGCTATCGCCCAGTAGCTAAGCACTACGCTGCACGCCAATGCGAACACGCACTCTACCTTACTCGGCTTAGCAGCCAGCCCAGTCTTGGAAAAGTAGGGCAGACTACCTGTATCAAACTCACTGCTATTGAGCTTGTCTATAAACCGACCCATCAGGTTGCAATCCTGTTCACGCTTAAGCGGTGTGTGATGCGGGTTTACAGAAAACTTTCTGAACACCACTGTTATCTGCTTACGCAATTCTTTAAGGTTTTCTTCTGTCATTTTAGCTCCTTTGCTGTTTTCTTGATTGCTTTTATAGCACATGCATCGCAGATATCCAACTCATTGCGTGTATTATGATTCACAGTGAACTTAACTAATACTTCACAAGGTGATATTCCCGCCCATCCGTGATCCTTAAACTGAGGTTGTCTGTGAGTCATTTTTTCTTTACATTCATCACATACTATTTTCTTAACGCTCATGTCATTTCCTACTTAAATTTACTATCGTGATACTTCTCACCCTTACCACAGGACATTGGTTCTACATAGGGTATGCCATCAATGATAACAGCAGCACTAAGTATACTACGCTGTTTGTTATCATCGGCATAAGCAAAGGCCATCTGTTTGTCGTCGATACCACAACCAGTATCACATGCAAATATACGCCTGTTAGGATTAGCAAAAAACTTAACACCTGAAGCTGTATGATTGTGGCCCAATACGCATGACATTAGCATCTTGCCCACCGCATTAGATGCTGGATACTTGCCACCCTGCCCTGTGCCGTGGTAGTAATATACATCGTCGATGATAAAGCTTTTGGCCCACTTCCATCCAGGTGTTTTCCATACCTGTGAATGTTTCCTGATGAATATATCCGGGATACCAACACTCTTGGCACGCCGTATAACTCGCATATCGTGGTTGCCCAGACATACCTTAGCCTTCGAGAAAACACTATACCACCTCTGGACCGCCGCCAATGCTAACTCGTACTCCTCTAATGGGCCTGGACATCCAGGTTCTGCCTGGTGAAACGATATGGCGTGTAAATCCACAATGTCACCCATGAATACAACAGTATCACAGTCCCACTCATAGTATAGATCTTGACAGAATGCACGATAACCACGTCTGTCCCACGGATTGTGTAGATCACCTATTGCTAATACCCTCATCTTAATCTCCTAAGCTGTACTGCATTGATAACCTTTACTGCCTGATCCACTGTCTTAACTACTGCTATTTCCACACCAGCTATAGCAGCGTGCACTAACTCGACCATCATGCCGTTAGACGTGTGCTTGTCCGGTTCCCAAGCCAGCATCAGATGGCGATCATTGATTATGCGGCAATCTATCTCAAGGATTTGTACATCAGTTAGAATTTCATTCTCGTAAGCGAGTGACACGAACTCATCATGCTCAGCCGGGCAATAGAAATCCACGTCGGGACAGCCAACTTTAAGCTCTTGGCAGAACTCTATCGCCTTGGCGTTGTTGGCCGACATCTCATCATGTGTAGCTTCTGAACCTTTTATCCCACGTATGGAATGGCTTATATATACTCTTAGCTTGTTCATTGTTTTAGTTTCTCCACTATAACCATCAGTGATCCAGCCAGGTAGCACGCACTACCGATAGCGTAAAGGACGTAAGGTATCAACTGCCGCATTGCTGTTTCTCCTGCTCAAGGTATGCATCCAAGTATGCCTGTGCTATCTGCTTGGTGAGATGGTAAGCACCATTACGGTAGTCTGAATTACCATTTTTGGCACGGCTATACCATTTAAGATCTGGATACAGATAACTGCCCCGACCACTACGCGGTGCTTTGCTAGCATACCAGTAACCGTATATCAAGCTTGAGTCACACTTAAACCTTGTGACTGAATACACCGGTTTATCGTTGAATGCATCAATGGCCTTACGAGCTTCCTGCTTGGTCATGTAGTAGCCTGGTGCTTCACCCGGCCCATGCTTGTCTAGATCGTATCCTGTACCACCATGAGTTTCAAAATCTTTGTGCAGGAACTCAGCTATGGTTGCAGTCTGCCTAAGTACATACCAGCCTTTGCATTCATCCTGCGGCCTTTTAATACGAAAGCCACCGTATGTCTCATCCGTATTTGACCCCATAAGACGAATACCGCACTCACAACAAGTACAGAACTCTACCATGTGACCGCCTGAAGGCAGATCATCTGCGAAACGGCATAGCTTAGCGTTTACTGGAATGCGGGTTACGTTTATACCCGGCTCACTTATCTTTGTTTTTTCAGTGAACGGTTTAGCACATTCCTTGTAGCTTTCGACTAACTTTGAAGCAGCCTCATTTAACTTGTCCATGCACAGCCCGTCAGTATACTTAACTGGGCGATCATCTACATCATTGCCCATCATCTGGCTATCACGCTGCACGAACAGGCAGGCAGCGGCTTTCATAAGGTGATGTATGCCGCTGACAGCATCAATATCTTCGCCTTCCCACCATTGATTTATGTGTCTCAAGGCAGCGTCATAGTACACTGATGCCCGTGTGCCTACAGCACGATAATTGTGTGCACCATACTTACGCCCACCTTCCAGCATTGCCAGCCCTACTTCATAGAGTGGCCCAGTAGGTACCAAGTGGAGTGGTGCCTTTTTTATACCCAAGGCATCTTTAGGGTTAGTGGCTTTCTTATCCATATTACCTCGCTTTCTGTTTGTAGAAATAGCCAGCCCTACATACTGTACCGCTATCAATAAGTTTCAAGGTGCCTAACGGTGATGCTCAAGTTTCGGACTGGCTATGTCTCAGTTAAAATTTATGTACTAT
>DRHD01000370.1 GCA_011049795.1 Porticoccus sp. | reverse complement strand
CTGTTTCGTTTTATGTTGCAGTCCGGCTTGGTGAAACTGTTAAGCGGCGATGACAGTTGGTGGAATCTCTCTGCGCTATCATTTCACTTTGAAACACAACCGCTGCCGACCACCCTGGCCTGGTACGCAAATTTGATGCCTGAATTTTTCCTGCAACTCGGCGTTGTCTTTACGTTTATTGTTGAGCTGGTGATTCCTTTTCTGATTCTAATGCCAAGAAGGCCTCGGCAGGTGGCGGCACTCTCAATTGTGGTTTTTCAAATAATGATTTTTGTTACCGGCAGCTACAACTATTTTAATTTGTTAACGATAGCATTGTGCCTTCTACTGCTGGATGACCAAGCTTATCGCTCGTTAATACCCCGCGGCTTGGCGCCGTTGCTTCGACAACCGCTTGCGGCACACAAGCCATCGTTGCGGTCTGCGGTGCCTGTTACCATTGCCCTTGTGTATATCCTGTTGAGTTCGATAATACTGAGTGTCACCGGCCATCGATCTCAGTTATCGAATACTTCACGCACCGTACTGAGCTGGGCGCAGCCTTTCCATATTGCCAACGGCTACGGACTGTTTGCAGCCATGACGAAAACAAGGCCGGAAATTATTATTGAAGGCTCTATGGACGGCCGTGATTGGAAGGCCTACGAACTCCCCTTTAAGCCGGGAGCAGTGAACAGAGCGCCGGTGTGGGCGACACCCCATCAACCACGATTGGACTGGCAATTGTGGTTCGCCGCATTAGCGCCGGCCGAGCGAAACCCCTGGTTCAGGGAGTTGATGCATCGTTTGCTGATGGGGTCGGAACCGGTTCTGGCCCTGTTCGAAGTCAATCCGTTCCCCGACGATCCTCCCCGATTCCTGCGGGCGGGGCTGTACCAGTATCACTTTTCGAGCGAGCCTAAGCGCAAAAAAACCGGCAACTGGTGGACCAGGGAGTTTGACCATGAATTTTTCCCAGTGATACAGTTGTCAGTCAGCAAGCGCCAAACAATACCGTGAAATTTTCATTGTTTAACCTAGAAACCGCAGTTGGGCGCGAAAAAGATGTGCAAGTTCTTGGTGTGCATGGGAAATTTGAAAAACTCGTGGTCACCTTACTGGTGATGAGAGCTTTTTCAAATGAGCCTACCCCACGAAGTGCTCTGGGTATTTCCAGGTGCATCAAGAACTTGTGCAGACTTTCGTGATCCAACTGCGGTTTCTAGGTTTCAATTACAGATTATTGACCAGGGTCTTTAGCAACCGGGTTTATCGATCAGGGGAGGAGATTGTATTGAAGACAAAAACAACCTTATTTGTGAGTCATGAAACCTGCCGCCTACACGATATGGGTCAAGGGCACCCCGAATCCCCGGGTCGGCTGCTAGCCATTGAGCAGTTAGTGCGACGAACAGACTGGGGTGAAAGCCTGGTCTTTGTAGATGCCCCCAAAATTGATGTCGACAGCTTGAGTCGTGTACACCCCAAACACCATATAGACGCTTTGATGGAGCTGTCTCCGCGTGTGGGGTTTGCTGACATTGATGGTGACACCCGACTCAACCCACACAGTATCGACGCGGTTCTTCATGCGGTAGGTGCCGCTATCCATGCCACCGATGAAGTCATTGCCGGCAACGCGACTAATGCTTTTTGTTCGGTGCGCCCTCCGGGCCACCATGCGGAATCGGCTATAGCCATGGGCTTTTGTTTGTTTAATAGCGTGGCATTAGCTGCGGAAAGAGCCTTAGCTACCGGTATGGAGCGTGTGGCGATACTGGATTTTGATGTTCATCACGGCAACGGCACTGTAGAAATATTTCAGAACCGTCCCGAGGTGTTGGTGTGTTCCAGTTTTCAGTATCCGTTTTATCCTGGCCGTTTTGATCAGGTCAATCGCCCGAACATCTGCCTAACGCCATTAAGTGCTGGCAGTGATGGTGCCGTTTTTCGTGCCGCGGTGGAGCCCCAGTGGACCAAGGCGATACGCGACCACCAGCCGGAAATGATTTTTGTCTCAGCGGGTTTTGATGCACATCTTGATGATCCGCTGGGGGGGTTAAATCTCACCGATGAAGATTTTTTGCATGTCACACAGTTTATCGTTGATTTGGCGAAGCAAACAGCTGAAGGTCGCATCGTATCACTTCTGGAAGGGGGTTACGATTACAGCGCGCTTGCCCGTAGTGTCGTACAGCATCTTAATGGCTTGGTGGGTAAATTTAACTAACGGGGAATACGACAGGATGGTAAGCCACCTATTGAGCAGTATAATCCTGGATTCTTTGACGAGGATGACGGCCGGGTTGAACCGTATGTCTCCGCAACGATTTAGAGGTAAGCGCGAATGCTCATAAAGCTTAAGCCTGATGTGCATAAACCAAAATCAACTTTCGATAGATGACGTATTAACTGGCATTTAGTTTCAGCGTTTAGGATTCTTAAGGGGAGCGTTTTTTCTGTTTATGTTTTTTTTATGAGAGAACATATGAATAAGGATGTATTTGGCTCGCCGACTTTTGGCATAAATATCACCATCAGTCGCACTAACCACATAACCCATATCACGGAAGGAACGACGCCTATCGCGACCGGACCAGAATCTCGCAAGGGTTATTCGGGTCAATAGGCGGTAGCATGAATACAAATGGAATTCTAATTGTTGTCGGTCCGATTCAATTAAGACTGTTTTCTCCAGTAGGCCTTTGTTGCGTATTTTTTTGAATTCATATCTGACCAGTTGCTTTTCCTGCTTTAGCGCTACTAGGTTAAAAACATGAAGCCCGCTGTTAAATTCCTGCTTGATTAACGTATGGACATGTTTGATTTCATTGCAAAGACCAGTACTGTGATGAGCCTTGGTCATTAATGTACTAATAATATAATCTTCTTGATGGCTAGGTAATGATGGGAAAAAAAGATGTCGCTGGAAAAAGTAACGGATGAATGAACAAAGGCCAGACATGTACGGAGTAAAATGGGCGCAAATTAAAATAACAATGGCTAACCAGGGCGAATAGCTAGGGCTTATTTCTAACTTTAACAGGCTGTTAAGGACAAACAGCAAGCTATAGCTGAAGGCCATATAAATTGTCGTCACCAGGACTAAGCGAATTGGGGTGGCTGTATGGTGAATGCTCAAAGGCCATTTATCATCCTCTGATTCATTTTTTAGCAGTTCAGGAAGTTCTTGCCAGTGGAACAGTGTCCAAAAGGCAAAGGAAAGGAAAATTAAAGTCGGTAGCAACATGGGAACTCTCCTAGTGAACGATCTCCACATCCTTAGGTGGCTCTGGGAAATGTAAAAAATTGGTGATAGTGGGAGCTATGTCAGACAGCTTGGTCATCAGGAACATGTGCCCGCATTCAATTTCTATGAGTTGGCTATAGGTGATACGGCTATGTAAAATTCTGGCGTTAACAATGGGGACTAGCGGGTCGTCGGTACCGGCAAGTATTAGGGTTTGTTGCTGTAATTTATGCAGCCAGTGGATGCTGGTCCAGCCCGCCGCCGCGTACAGTTGATACAAATACCCCTGGCTGGATTTTGGCGCGCGAACACGCTCCGTATATTCATCCATTAGCTGTGGATTGTTGCGCAGTTCGCCGCCATAAATATGTTGGGCAATCTCTTTGAGGTAGTTGTTATCGAAGTAGCGTTTCGGGTTCGATAGCTTCATAAAAACGGAGGGCTTTCCAGGCACCATAACGGCTCCGGCACTGGTGGCAGCCAATATAAGATTGCGGCATCGCTGAGGACTTCGGTAAGCGAATTCCTGGG
>DRHD01000369.1 GCA_011049795.1 Porticoccus sp. | reverse complement strand
GATTATACCCGGCGGATTGCCGAGGAATCCTTCACCATTAAAGCCCCCTTTGGCTTGGGTCAAGCATTACCGATGCGTTTTTCGCCCGGAATACACCGCGTTTTATTTCGTGCAGGTGGGATATTTCAATAAGATCCTCCCTCGTCTCTGCAATCATACCCTTGTCATCGACATCCACTTTTATACCAAAATGAAACGGCGGTAATATACCGCCACCACGGCTCACATAATCTTTCTCCTGTGGCAGGGCGCGCGAAAAACGCATCGGTAATGCTTGACCCAAGCCAAAGGGGGCTTTAATGGTGAAGGATTCCTCGGCAATCCGCCGGGTATAATCTCCCGAGTCAAACATTTGTGAATCACCCTGCATCAGTGTCGCCTGATTATCGGGCATGTAGGTATTGACCCAAGCCTGCAAACGATCCTCCTCGGGAATATAACGGCAGTGCACTAAGCTGGCGTTGCGGTGAACAACCACATCTTTATTGTCATCACACATCAAGAACTTAAGTTGAGGGCTCCAGCCATCGTCACCATCACCGATGGTCATTACTCCGTACCGTCGATAATAATGGCTGCCTCGTATCAGTAAATAGTTGATAAAGAGATACCGTCGGCCATCAAGGTCATGATACTGATTGATATCGGAAGTCTGGTATTCCCGCTGAAACGCTTCATTATCCTTGGGCGTGGAAAATCCGTTTTCTTTAATTTCGCAACCCGCCGGAAAAGGTGGGAAATTGCATGCAAATTTTTCTGTGCTTGCCACTCTATCTAAGGGCGACCAGATTGGCGCCACTTGCCAACCGCTATCGCTAATCTCGATTTCATCACTCTTAATGCTAGGGGTTGCCGATTGTTCACGCCAGATAATATATTCTTGCGAGAGCCTTGATACTCCCCCGGGTAGATCCTCGTTTTTACAACTTAAGTAAAAACACTGGAACCCCATCAGCTTGCCGGTGTAGGGGTTGATTTGATTATGTTTTGGCCAGGGAATGTTGATCAGTTTGTCCGGCGCCTGCAAACCATTTGTAAATGCGCTATTAGCAATGATGGTTTTTGCATAACCGGTGCCTGAGATATCACCGGTAGAGGCAGCGGCAACGTCCTCTACTGAGGAATAATGTTCTAACTGATAATTACCAGAGTTGTCTTTTGTTAGCTGCATCATCTCCATCTGACCGATATTGACATTCTGGTTGTTATAATTGGCCTCGTTAGGGTCCACCTCTCCAAACAAGGACTGCACTCTTAATTGTGGATTAAATGCTTCGACAACATCGTGATGGAAGCGGTTATTGACACAGCTCACCGGTTTTGAATAAACGCTGGCGTTGTACATATCAAAGCCGTAACTAAGATTGACGGCTTTGAGCTCACCCGACGCTTCAGCCGTACTAACGGCAGCTATGTTCTGCGCCGCCGCACCCGTAAAATAACTTCCCCAAGCGCTTGGCATGATTGAGCTGCTAGCTAATACAGCCATGCCACCTGTACCCATGCTTGACGTTAAAAAAGACCGCCTGGAAATTGCCAGGTCGAGGTATGAAACCTCCTTCTCTCTCAGGCTTTCGCTCTGAATGATCTTGTTGATCTTTTTAATACATTTATTTCTCAGGTTAATGAGTGTGAAATTGTCATCTTTCATAAGCTGTAGCGTCTGTAAATAGATTTTGTTTGAAAAGAGTTTCTATGAGAAGCTAGTTAACGCTAAATCCTGTACTCAGTTACTTCGATTAATATAAGTTTCTGTATAACAAAAAGCCTGGCCAGTAGCGCTGGCCGCATAGTGCCTAAGCTGCAATAAAATGCTGTTATGGACAATATGTATCAACTTGGAAGTTAACGAGGAAGCATTGTGTGTGGAGTGTATGAAAGTGCCATATCTCGGAGTTGATTCTATAAGACATCTTAAGTTTATTAAGTTCATAAACTGAATCTTGTCTTCAGGATAATAAGTTTTTTCAAAATATGTCATTAATCAATACTTCGATATAGTGCTGCCACTGGGAATAAATTTTTCTTCGCTGATTTCTTGCTAGCAAGTTGTGAGCCAGTTTTTCTAGATATGATTATTTTGTTTCAATAGAGTTAAATATCGATCATTTTTAATGAAAAAATAATTCGGGTATTACTGACTGGTAAAATAATCAATATTTAGCGCACTCTTTTTCCGCTTGGACAGCTTGGCGCACCAACATGGTTCGGTATATTTTTGGAAAAATTATTCGTTTTAAAGATATAAATGTAAGTTATGAGGTATATTATTTTTTGTTATTGTTAAGTCTTTTTTAATTGTACTAATATGAAGTGTTAGGCTATTTTGTTTGTTTGATTCACGTCGGGCAATTATAGCCCTTAATAAACCGTTAAACTTTTTGACGGTCCAGCGCCCGATACCCAATCGCCTCGGTCAAATGATGACTTTCAATGGATTGACAATTTTCTAAATCGGCTATCGTTCGAGATACCCGCAATATTCGATGGTAGGCTCGCGGTGATAGATACAGGCGGGTCACTGCTTGTTCTAATAAATCTTGATCCTTACTCTGTAAATTACAGTAGCGCTCTATTTCTTTATTATTCAATTGCGCGTTGGTTTTTTTATGACGACTTAATTGAATCTGTCGGCACTGGATAATTCTTTGGCGTACGGTACTGGAATTTTCTTCTTCGTTGCTGTTCTGACTTAGTAGTCCTGCGGGCAGGCGGTTGACCGATACTTGCAGATCGATGCGGTCTAATAACGGCCCCGATATTTTATCGTGGTAGCGTCGTAGCTGATCGGGTGTACAACGACAGGCACGTTGCAGGTCGCCATAGTAACCGCAGGGGCAGGGGTTCATCGCGGCGACGAGTTGAAATTTTGCCGGAAAAACCATTTGCTGCCTAGCGCGGGAAATCATAATTTGTCCCGATTCTAATGGCTCCCTTAATACTTCCAATACCTGCCGTTGAAATTCGGGCAATTCATCTAAAAACAGCACACCATTATTGGCTAAAGAAATCTCTCCGGGTCGGGGAATACTGCCGCCGCCCACTAAGGCCACTGCCGATGCCGTGTGATGTGGGTTGCGGAATGGGCGTTGAAAATAATCGTGTTGTTTATGCTGTGAGCTAATAGAAAAAACGCTGGCGACTTCCAGCATTTCATCCTGAGTCAGTGGCGGTAATATACCCGGTAGGCGACTGGCGAGCATGGTTTTACCGGTGCCCGGTGGTCCGCAAAATAATAAATTATGGTTTCCCGCTGCGGCGATTTCCAAAGCGCGTTTTGCCTGTTGCTGACCTTTAACATCATTGAGGTTGGGATAGGATTCTGTGTTTTGGGTTGGTGCTTTATAGTGTTGCGGCTGTAGTTGTTCACGACCGTGTAAGTGGGCCGAGAGCTGTAATAAGTTGGTACAGGAAAAAATACGGGCCTCTTTACATAGGCAGGCCTCTTGAACGTTGCCGGGGGGCACCACTAAGCTGCGTTGAGCGCTGGTGCTTTTGATCGCGGCGGGAAGCGTACCCTGTACCGAATGTAACTCGCCGGTTAAGCCTAGTTCGCCCAAAAACTCATAGTGCTGTAATGACTCCACAGGGATTTGCCCGGAGGCGGCGAGAATGCCTAGAGCGATGGGTAAATCAAAGCGTCCACCTTCTTTGGGTAAATCCGCGGGGGCGAGATTAATGGTGATGCGTCGACTGGGGAATTCAAAATGGGAATTGATAATGGCGCTGCGCACCCGGTCTTTACTTTCTTTGACGGCGGTTTCTGGCAGCCCGACAATCGATAGTGACGGCAGGCCGTTAGACAGGTGAGTTTCAACGCGAACGAGGGGCGCATCGACACCACATTTGGCGCGGGTATAAACAATAGCGAGTGACATAAGCTTCCTTCCTTGGAAGTTAATAGTAATCAGGTCATGAGTGAGCTCATGAAACCCTTTCAGGGGTTCTGCTGCTTTAGCTGCTCAGTGAGTTCAGCCAGTTGTTGTTCCATTGTATCGATTTTTTCTCTGGAGCGCTTCAGTACTGTGACTTGGGCGTCAAACTCGTCGCGGCTGACCATATCCAGGTTGCTAAAGGCATTCTGGATGACCGCTCGCACATTGCGTTGGGCGTCGGCTTTTAAGCTGGAGCTGCCATCGCTGGCGTTGCTTTGGCTAAGCAGGGCAGAAATCTTAGCGACCAGGCTATCAACCCATTCTGTTTTGCTTTGCATACATGACATGCCATTAAATCAAAGGCCGATAGTGTAGCTTAATTTATCTGCGCAGTGCTCGTCTATAGCAGAATTATTACCTTGCCCGATTTGCGCCCTAAATAAGGGCGACGAGTGGCCGTTCAGGGTGCGTAACGGCACCAAATCACTGTGCCGCTCTCTTTAGGTTTTTGTTTATACGAAGTGGAAATTTATTTAACCGTTTGATATTAAAGAAGTATATCGGCTACTTGTGATTAGTGAGGTGGTGCCTTGGCGGGTATGCATCGATGTGGTGCGGCTAATGAAAAGTGCACTCGATCGAATCGCACTTTTCGGGTGCATTCATGAAACAGCTGTCTCTAAAATTCGTATTTATCTGATTTTTAAGGACTTTTCCCAGTTGGCACAGTGTGTGCTATTTCAACCCCCAGAGTGTGCGCAAGTTAAACGTTTGGGGAGCTTTGTACGCTGACTTTGAACCACAAAAAAAATGAACAATCTGGAGACTTTAGAATGAAAAAATTATTAGCTTCAAGTGTTATCGCTGCTACTGCCTTTGCTGGTGTTGCGGCTCCTGCCATGGCCGATCTGTCGGCTAATATTGGTTATGCATCTGAGTATTACTACCGTGGCATCATGCAGGCAGAGTCTTCTGCTAGTGCTGGTGTTGATTTTGAAACTGGTGGTTTCTATGCCGGTGTTTGGACTGTTGATGTTGGTGATGGCTTGGAAGTTGATGGTTATCTGGGCTACGGGATGGAGTTCGGTGACTTTGGTGTTGGCATTGGTTACACCACTTATCAATATACAGGCGACTTCGATACTGAGTACAACGAAGTAAACCTGAACCTGAGCTACAGTTTTGCCAGTTTAGAGGTTTCTAAGGGTAAGCATGACGTAGACACAAATTTTGTTCCTGAAATACTGAACGACGACGAAGATTACACTTTTGTTGCCCTGACTTTGGAGCATAACGGCTTTTACGGTACTTACGGCACATTCAGCCAGGATTGGGATGGTTATTATGTTGAGACCGGCTATGGTGCAGAAATTGGCGGTTTTGATACCGGCGTTGTTCTGATCTTCTCGCAAGGTGATTTGGGTCCCAAAGGTGAAGGCTGGGTCAACGGCGGTGCTGATGACGAAGCCATTGTTTTCAGCTTAAGCAAATCTTTCGATTTATAAGTTTTAAAAGTTTAGTGCTTCTAGTGTCTCCCCCGATCCATTAGCACTATTGTGGTCAGCCGTGTTTCGGCACGGCTGACTTTTTATTCATGAGTTGCGGCTTGTTCTAATAATAAGTTCGCAGTATTTGAAAAAATAATACAGGAGAAGGCCAATGAAACTGGTTACGGCTGTAGTC
>DRHD01000368.1 GCA_011049795.1 Porticoccus sp. | reverse complement strand
TCTGGGTATTGGCTTATCGGCAGGCATAGGTGGAGCCATTAATAACCACGGTCAACTCATGGGTAAAGATCTTACCGATTCTCTCGCGGTCATCTGGGCTATGACTATAGTGGCCTGTTTGATGGGCTTATGGATAATCTCGAAGCGCTTTAAACACGCCCAGGCAAAAACATACGCCCATTTACAAAACTCATAAACAGATGCCTTCAGGAACGTCTTGTTAATAGGTTATTCGTAGATTTGTAAAAACGTGCGCAGGCGGTTATCGGCATCAGAGTGAGACCATAAGGCGCCGTAGACAGGGATAGAGGAAAAGATTACCAAACAACTGAAAACCAGCAAACTCATCACCGAGCCACGAATGGTTGACGGCCAGTGGGTTGACCAAACACCGTAGGCTTTGGCCAAGCACCAACAAAGTATCAAACCCAGCGCTAACTGCAACCATAACCACAGGTAGCTCACTGCAATACTTTCGTTAGATTCAATCAATAAACAACCGACAATAAACTTCAACACCGAGCCGCAGGGCAACCACGCCCAGTGCTGCAGATAGAATGGCAGTGGTAGCAGTAATACCAAAGAAACCCAAAACACCCACTGCGCAGTTCTAACCGTCATAACACCGCCTAAGCAAAGCGAGTATCCGCTACAAATGGATTGGTCTCACGCTCCTGCCCAAACGTCGAGGTAGGTCCATGACCGGGAATAAAAGCGACGTCATCACCCAATGGCCACAGTTTGTTGCGAATGGAATTCACTAAATCATCATGATTGCCACGGGGGAAATCCGTGCGGCCAATGGAACCCTGGAATAATACGTCACCAACAATCGCCAGCTTCGCCTTGGGATGAAAAAACACCACATGCCCCGGTGTATGACCCGGACAATGTTTCACCTCAAGCGTCTGATTACCAAACTGCACCGTATCACCCTCCTGTAGCCAACGATCAGACTCAAAGGCATCGGCATGGGGAAAGCCCGACATTTCACACCACTCGGGTAATTTATCAATCCAGAAGCGATCATCGACATGCGGTCCTTCAATGGGGATGCCGTACTTTTTACGCACATCATCAGCAATGGCACAATGGTCCATATGACCATGAGTCAAAAACACCTTCTCTAACTGCACATCCAATTGTTTCAGTGCATCTTCAATTTTCTCCAAATCTCCGCCGGGATCCACTACCGCTGCTTTTTTGGTTTCTTCACAGACAAGAATCGAACAGTTTTGTTGATAAGCCGTAACCGGGACAATCGCGCACTTCATGAATAAACTCACTGGAGCTGAAAAAGGTTGCCGAGAATAGCATAAATACTGGAAAGGACTGTAAAAAACACCGATCCAGTTGCCTTCCGCCCCATTCTCCAGTACATTAGCGCCCCTCTTAATCAGGGCATTTGAACTGGTTAAAAAAGAAACAAGGTGAGGTGTCCGAGTGGCTTAAGGAGCACGCCTGGAAAGTGTGTGAACGCAAGTTCCGAGAGTTCGAATCTCTCTCTCACCGCCATATTTTCATTTCTAGCGACCTGCTTTAAAAAGGATTTACAGCATGGGCTGGTACCGCTTCTATCTTAATCGGTAAACCTCATCCAGCCTTAATAATTATTGAACAGACAAAATTTTGTACGCCTAATAGTTAAGCACTACCGTCAAAGACTAATCACTATTCTTAGTATTGCTAAAACAAATAGATAAGTAACACGCTCAATCGCCGCCAAACAAATATTCGCTTTTTGCCATTCCCTCTGGACGAACTTGGAATAAGTTATTTATTCAACAACTGCCAAATAATCGTGTAAATAAAACAACAATTAGCTGATTAACTCACGCCTATACCCAAAGAGAGACCTATGGATTACCTACCCTGCGAAATTATTGAAACCCACGCCACTGTCGATGCCGCCGTCATTTGGCTGCACGGACTAGGCGCCAGCGGCCATGATTTTGTCCCGATTATTCCTGAACTGAACTTGCCACCAGGCATGGCGATACGCTTTGTGTTTCCACATGCCCCGTCGATCCCTGTCACCATCAACGGTGGTATGGTCATGCCCGCCTGGTATGATATTTTAGCGATGGAGATGGAAAGAGAAATTGATACCGAACAAATTATGGCTTCGTCCCGCGCGGTTATTGATCTAGTCGAGCGAGAAATTGCGCGAGGTATTCCCAGTGACCGCATTGTACTGGCAGGGTTTTCCCAAGGCGGTGCAGTGACCTATCAAGCCGCCTTAAGCTATGACAAACCCCTCGCAGGATTAATGGCGCTATCTACTTATTTTGCCACCCATAAAACCCTGATACCTAACAAAGCCAACCAGGATATTCCCATTCATCTTTTTCACGGACAACAAGATCAAATGGTGCCAGAACTCATGGCACAACATGCACGAGAAGCCTTAGAGAAATTAGGTCACAAACCCGGCTATAAAACCTACCCGATGGGGCATGAAATTCACCCTCAGGAAATAAAGGATATATCGGAATGGTTACAGCAGGTATTGGCGCAATAGTTATCCGGTATGCTGAAGCAATGGAGTCCAAATAATGCTAGAAACATGTTGGCAGCTAGCCCCGTTCTGTAGTGCTTATCGTCAGAGGGCGTGGCCTCTTATAAATGAAGGGGCAACCGATGAGGGTAAGCACTACAGAGCGGAGCGGAATAATAACGAGCAGCCGGAAGCTCCCCATTATTCCCCAGGCTTGATCTCATCAACACCCCAGGACGCAAGCTTCATCTCAAAAGTCCAACGCGGGTGGATTCTATCCAGCTCCTGTAAATCATCTTCGTGGGCAAAGTCATAGGCGTTGCCATCAACGTTATACCACTGGGCATAACGCAAGGGATAAACCACTTCACTATTGAACAAGCTGATCATTTTCATCACCCATTGCGGGAACTGCTTGTACTTGAACGATGTACCGTGTTTGTTAGCTTTTTTACAGCGCTCTACACACTCGTCGCCCGTCATCACGCAGGAGGCAAGATAAAAATTTTCGTTTGAAAATACTTCCGGATACTCAAATATGGTGCCGGCCCACTTGCCAATGTCACGGACATCCACCCAATTGACGGTAAAATCAGCTTCGTTAATCCCTGGCACGGTATCTTCTTTAATCATATTACGGGCTAAAGCGGTTTCCCCGCGAAAATCTGCTGTCGCCGTATGATCAACCCGATGCAAACCATAGTAATAAGCCGGCCGATGAATACAGGTAACATTAAGCCCCTGCCCACGGAAAAAATCAGAAATCAACAATCGTTGATAAATCCACCAGGGGATTTCGGATGAAACCGTGGCAATGCCGCTGACTTTATCCGGTGGAAAGACCAGCGTAATACAATGCTTGATGGATAGATTGGCTTTTACCGCACTCACCATTGCCACAGCCTGGCGCATAACCGCTGCACGCCCGCCCTCGGGGTCATTACCATGATTGGTGATCTTGCCTGCCATACTACTATTAGCCGTCACATACAGCACCACACCGTCACAATCGGCAAAGGCCTGTTTCAGAATCTCCTCGGAATACAAGTCAGTACCCGAACGTAGGGTCAGTAAACCAGGGTGAGTCTTTTCGGTTTCGTCCAGCAAGACTTTCAGCCTGTCCTCAGCCCGCGTCCCCTCAGTGCGATACAATGCCCGCACCCGGAAACGGCGGGTTTCTGCCAACTCTTTTACAATGGCATAGCATTCCCAACCGGTTGCACAGGTGACGGCAATAAGTGGCAATTGATCGGTTGATTGTGGCTCAGACGGTTGCTGTTCGCGCTCTGCCTTGAACGATAGTACGGCATCAATGAGTTGTTTGTTTTTAACTTTGATCGCCTCTTGGGCCATCTTCACTGCGGTATCCCGATCCATTATCGAATGCATCCAAGTCAATAATCATTATTGTGGCATCAGAGAAGATAGCCAAGTTGAATGATTAGATTAGCATAATCGATTAACTAGAGGAGCCGCCACAATGTAAAGAACAATCAATAAAACGCTCACAAACATTTACAAATAGTTGTTAGCTTAAATAAAAAAGGCGGCAAGCCAGGGGAAGCTTGCCGCCATAGTGCCCTTGGGGTTGGGCAGGAGACCTCGATGGATATCGAATCAGTTTGGCAACTCAGTGTAACTTTGCATGTTGGTCGTTACGTTGTTGCCTTGCTTGAAAAAAATAATAGCCCCACCCGGAAAATCACTCCAATGCATTAATTGGATACCAGCCATACATTTGAATCATATTGCAACCCTGACGCCTAACTTAAACCCCCAACACTGGCCCGAATCCGTCCATTATGCTATTTTCCTCCGCCGTCTGAATAACGACGCTAACAGCAGCAACCGAACAAAGGCTTTATATGTACGCAGGTTTCGATTACGGCACCTCAAACTGTGCTATCGGCGTAGTCGATAATAATGCCATTACATTATTACCTCTCGACCAGAACCAAGCCTTCACGCCATCAAGCCTCTATGCGCTGGAAGGTGAATTAATTTGTGAATACGTCGGTCCGTACCGAGCATGACAACCGGCCAGAGGAGCTACGTGTTTTTGTCGGACAGGAAGCCTTTGACCACATCGTCCTGGTACTCAAAACGGGTAAGTAGCTGACTGAGAACGACCGAGTTGAAGTAGATAACGGCGTGGGTGACCAAGCGTGCACATTCATTCCAGAGCTGGATTACCTAACCCGAGCTGCCGCTGAACTAGTCCCTGTTGATATTGCTGATCGAAAGCCGCATCTGATGATAAGCCACGCCTCGGTTTAATGCTCGCTGAACATAGTTACCGGCTACGTACCCATCAGGATACAAACACTGAGGACCACCATCAGCGCACCCAGTGAGCGATTAATCCACCGACCCATTTGTGTAAACCGACCCCGAATGGCCGGGGTGGAAAGCAGGACCGTCACCAGGCAAAACCAGATCATATAAATCAATAGCATCCAGGCGATATAGAATGTAAATATCTGTGTACTCAGTTCGGGGGATAATACGCCAGCAAACATAGCCAACAGGTAAATAGGCGCGGCAGGGTTGAGTACACTACAGAAAAAACCCCTTCGAGTTGCTTTAAGCCCCTTTACCTTAACCGGTGAATGTTTTTCGCCTGGCTGATCGCTGCCCAGTACTGTATGTGTCCGGTACGTTGTCACACCTAAGTAAAGTAAATAGGAGGCTCCAGCCACTTTGATCCATGAGAATGCCGCTGGGTATTGCTGGGTAAGAGTGGCTATAGCCAGAATAAAGATCCCAATCGATACCGCAAACCCTAACGTCACACCCAAGCTGCAAAATAAGCCAGCTCTCTTGCCGCTTGATAAGGATTGTTGAGTCACCAACGCGAAGTTAGCGCCGGGAGAAATGACGTACAGAATATGTACGGTGGTCAATAGTATAAATCCCTCAATAACAGCCATGATTGCCCTAATAAAACAAGTCAGCATTCGCCATACAGACGCGTTGAGCGTAAACAGCCAATGCTCTCCACTGCACTTAAGCGTTGGAATTTGATTAAATAAAAATTCCCGGCTAGGGAAGCCGATAGTTAGTGCGACAACCCTAGCGTTAGGAGTCGCTTTTTCGTGATACCGGGACACCTATCATGAGCTTCGCAAGGGGTTACTTTGTCCCTGTTCAGATAAATAACCTGCTCTTGGGAGGGCAGCCTCTTTCGATCAAGTAATTGGGGGAACTCGATGGATATCGAATCAGCTTGGCATTCAGAGTCACGTTGTATGTTGCTCGTTACGTTATTATCTTACTTGGAAAGAATAATAGGCCCACCGAAAAAATCACTCCAATGCATTAATTTGATACCAGCCATACATTTGAATCATATTGCAACCCTGACGCCTAACTTAAACCCCCAACACTGGTCGGAATCCGTCCATTATGCTATTTTCCTCCGCCGTCTAAATAAAGACGCAACCAGCAGCAACCGAACAAAGGCTTTATATGTACGCAGGTTTCGATTATGGCACCTCAAATTGTGCTATCGGCGTCGTCGATGATAATGCAATAACGTTATTGCCTCTCGACCAGAACCAAACCTTCATGCCATCAAGCCTCTATGCGC
>DRHD01000367.1 GCA_011049795.1 Porticoccus sp. | reverse complement strand
GTTTGAACCATTACCGAAATATAAACCTGCACTGCTCCCCGCCAATGAACGACGTCGCGCCAGTGCGGTAGTGCGCTTGGCTTTTGGTGCCTGTGAAGATGCGGTAGGCGAACGTATAGAAGAGGCGTCTCAATTGGCAGGGGTATTTACTGCTTCAGGCGGTGATTACGATATTAATGACCAGATATGTCGTGCTTTACTAGAAGATGATAAAGCCGTTTCACCAACACAATTCCATAACTCTGTTCATAATGCAGCAGCGGGTTATTGGAGTATTGCCAGTAAAAGTCATGCCACATCAGTCAGCTTGTCCTCCTATAATGATAGTGTCAGTGCGGGTATTCTTGAGGCCTTAACCTTGTTGGCTATAGAAAAAATGTCAGTATTATTGGTGTGCGGTGATCATAAAATAAGTCCTCCGATGCATAAGCATCGTCCAATAGACCAGCCCTTTGCTGCTGCGCTTTGGCTGTCACCTGAGCTAAGCGCTAACGCCATCGCTAAGCTTGATATAAGTATAAGCAATAATGATAGTGTGGAGACGCAAAGTTTGCTCCCCGAATTTGAGGCGATGCGTTGTGATAACCCTGCGGCAAAAATCCTACCGTTATTGGAGTTGCTGGCCCGTAATGATGAAGGCTCTGTAGTGTTTTCAATGGCGGGCTCCCAAACATTACAGGTAACGCTATCGTCATGTTGATTGGCAGGGTAGAAATCGAGCGCCTTATCCCTCATAGTGGCTCAATGTGTTTGTTAGATTCGGTGTTGCAGTGGGATGATGATTCGATTACTTGTAGTACTGCATCTCATCGGCGTGAAGACAACCCCTTCTATACAAATGAAGAGCTTGATTCAGTTGCCTTGGTAGAATATGGCGCTCAAGCTGCAGCTGTGCATGCGGGCTTGATTCAGCAAGGAATGGGTGAGGGAGGGACGGCATATATTGGTGCGGTCAAAAACCTGCAGATTCACGAGGCTACTGTAGATACTGCTATAGATAGTTTAAAGATTGAGGCCAGGTGTATTTTAAATAACATCGATGGCGCGATTTACCAGATCGATTGTGGTGCCACGGATAGAACAATAATTACCGCGCGGGTGGTATTGGTGCTGGCCGATTAAATTAATCGTTTAAGCCAGCTCTTGATCGGGTGCCAGTTTAAGCCATCTGTTGAGTTTGCAGATCAATAAAAATAAGCGAAAGCGCCACTTCAAGGAAAACCCCGGATTAGAGTTTCCTGCGATAATATTTCAGTCGAGAAAAGCACAGCAGAATAAATAAAACGTCCCGGATAACGGTGTTGTTATCCGGGGCGCCGATTACTTAGTTTTGGTAATGATTACTACTCACAACTATGTGTATAAATGGTTGTGAGTGATTGATACACCAATGCCATGAAGAGCTTAGTAATTCCTTGCGAAGTAAGCGGTCACGTCGCCATCGAAGTTTGCGGAATTAATGGTGCACTTTCTCCATGTTTGAGCACCCGAGCAAGCTCCGTACCAGGCGATAAAGTCCCAGTGGTAATAACCGCCGTTCAAGTTGGCGGAGAATTCGATGTTACCTATACGTTCAGGCACGGTATAGAAACAGCTGGGTGAGTTAATCGTATGCGTTTTCGAAGAACCTCCAGTAGTGCCCGTTCGCTAACTTGCCTTGCTCAATTGTCATCCCATGTATAAAAGTTCGCCTGAATCATCTGCTGACCTGCCGTGGGATCCACCGTGCAACGGGGTGAGCTTCCGGAACAGGCACCACTCCAATAATTGAACATCGTATTCAGTTGCGACACGGGTACTGCGGTAAATTGAAGGTTGCCGATTCGCTCTGGCACTTGGAGCGTGCATTTACTAGTATGTTCGTTGGTGCCACCGCAGGCATTTTTCTGGGTTCCAACCGAACCGTTTCGCCAGGTCTTTGCTTGGAGCTTTATGTATCCCGATCCACTGCCGAATCCGAAGTGGGTCTTCAATTCAATATCCACCATCGTTGTAGAAAAAAATGCTGTCACGTCTTTAGTTGCCGGTTCGATGATAATCTGGCATGTTAAATTTGAACCACACGAGGGTTCACTCCACTGTGCAAGATCAGCATAATCATCCGGGATGGCCTGTAGAGTTATAATTTTTCCTTCTTCTAGTTCTCTAGATAGGTAATCGCAGTAGTAATCTGTATCACATAATATGTTCCCATGCTCATCTCGTATGATAACTTTTCCATTCCCCTCGGCTTTAAATTTATAATTATAGAGTGCATCAATAGTGTAGGTTACTGACGGTTCTTTTGAATAGCCCTGGGCACCGGGTAAGTTCTCATTCACTTTAAAACGATCAAATGCCGAACTGTCTGAGGCGTCCATTGGACTTATTTTCGACTCCCTTCCATTAAACACGTGGTGCTTTAGATCCCATCTCCACAAGGCTTTAGACGTAAGTTGCGCAGGTGCATTCTCATAGCTGCATATGTAACGTATGATGTCTTCTTGGCGAGTATTTCCAACAGAAATAAATACCTCATCAGTCCAAATCTTCACACTTTGGCCGGGATAAATAGTAGAATTGTTAGCGTTAGGACTACAAAACTCGTACTCTGATACAACCAGCGCATTATTGGATTCATGTGAAAGATGAAAATAGACGCTAGGGATTTTTGCGTATAATTTTGAACAGAACATTACTGATACAGCTACAACTAGAAAGATGCTTTTCATTCGATTCCTCAAGTTTTTTTGACTAATGGGGTGTTGGTCAGGGCATTACGACCGCTTAAACGATCATTAGTTCTAACAAGTAGCCTTTTTTTCAGATTTTTATCTAACGCCTAAGTCAAGTGTGTAAATGCTAGCCAGTTTAGAGGTATCTTTAGTGTCGCAAGCGGAAGAAATGGTCGCATCGAGCCCTGACTTTGAGTTACTGCGGCTTGATAGTCCCGCTGCGAGAATTCTACCCTTATTGGAGTTGTTAGCGAGTAAGCGAGCCGCTGCCATTGCTCTGCCCGCATCGACAAGTCAAAGTTTATTGTTGGAAGTGTCACCGTGTTAATGGATCGAGACGCTATAGCCGCTTTGATCCCTCATAGCGGTGCCATGTGTTTGTTGGATGCGGTGCAAAGCTGGGATCAGCAATCAATTGTTTGTACGGTGCAGTCACGTCGGTCTGAAAACAACCCCTTGCTTGAACAGGGTCAACTGAGTGCTGTGGCCTTGGTGGAATATGGCGCGCAAGCCGCGGCAGTACACGCAGGCTTGGTACAGCATGGCATGAGTCAGGGTGGAACGGCTTTTATCGGAGCGGTGAAAGATCTTCAGCTGAAGGACACGTTAGTCGATTTAACGCTACCGAGTTTGACCATTAATGCCGGTGCTTATTAAATAATGGTGCTGGCGCGATTTACCAGATCGATTGTGGTGGAGATGATAGGTCTCTTATTAGTGCGCGGGTGGTGTTGATTTTACCTAATTAAATCAGGCTAGCTCTTGATCAGGTGCCAGCTTAAAGCGTTTATTTATTTTACAGAGCAATAAAAATAATCTAAATCGCCAGCGCAGTGAAAAACCGGGATTAGAGTTGCCGGCAACAATCGAATTGACCGACTGGAATAGTTTGAATTTTTCAGAGGGCGACATAAAAATCGTAAAGCCCTTAGGGTCATAATACACTTCAATCAAGTTGCGCATCACTCTAACATTACTTTTAAGCTTCTTGGTGTAAGTGTTACAGTCGCGAGTTGTTAGTGTGCGTTTTTCTCTGTGAGCTGGAAGAATAGCATCCACAGCCATTGTTGCTGAGCGCATTGCCAGATAAACGCCGGAAGAAAAAATGGGGTCAATAAAACCAGCGGCGTCCCCAAGTAACATATGCTGCGGGCCGGCGTAGTCGCTAAAGCTATAGGTGTAATCGGCGGTGATACGAAAATCATCAAGGGCTTGAGCGTTTTCAAGTAGGCCGCTGAGATAAGTTGAGCGCTTTATTTCATTATTAAAAAAAGTTTCTGCAGTGAAGTTAGGATCTTTCCATTCATCACGTTTGCGAACCGAAACCACCCCTACAGACGTTTTATCGTCGTCAAGCGGAATGCTCCAGAACCAGCCATCGCGTAAGCGGGTAATAATAATATTCCCGGCTTCTTTACCGCTATTACGTTTTACGCCTTTAAAATGGCTATAGACCGCAAAGCGTTTAGGGTAGGGGATAGTATCCTGGGCCAGCTTTTGTTTTTTCCCAAAGAAGGCGTCACGACCACTGGCATCTAATAGCCAGGTTGCTTGATACTGTGTTGTTTGGTTTTCAGCTTCTACAGCTACCTGCCATTGGCCCTCTTTTAGTTCAGTACTAATCACTTTTGCCGGTTGTAGTAACGAGGCACCTTTTTTGATGGCGTTGTTGAGTAGTAATAAGTCGAACTTTGAGCGCTCTACTTGATAGGTATAGTCGAGGCCTTTTACTAAGCCTTCGGAAAAAATATTATGTACACGGCTGGAGCCATCACTGCTAACAAACTCGGCGCCGTATTTTCGGATAAAACCGGCATCATCCATTTTTTCCCAAATACCAAGGCGTTTGAGAATATCATTGCCCCCCGGTAATAGGGACTCACCAATTTTAAATCGTGGGAAGGGTTCTTTTTCGACAATGCAGACCTTGAGCCCTGCCTCTACTAATAGCGCTGCTGCGGTGCTACCTGCGGGTCCGCCGCCTACGATAAGGACATCAAGGTGTTCTGTGATCATTATATTTCGTCAGTTTATGATGGGTTGGGTGTTGTAGGGCCTAGTGTAAGATCCAGGTAAAGGTTTCAATTAAAGGTCAAAGACTAACCTAGTTGACCTCAATCTCTTCAGGTTTTTCAGTGTTTTTCGTGTTGCGGGCCCCTTTAGTCGCCTCTGGGGGGAGGTCTTTAAAACGGATATCCGTTTTACGCTTTCTTTGAGCCGCTAAATTGATTCTCCAATCTTTAAGCCAGGTCAGTCTATATAGCATATTGAAAATAAATAGCGGGCGTTTAATCGGGGTGTCACGGAATATATCACCGGCCAACAGTGACAGTATTGCTTCTTCCATTTTAAACGATACTTTCCTCTCTTCGCTCGACATAAACATATCGCGCATAGCCGGTTGCGTAATGCGGTAAATAAACCACGAGAAGGTCTTGATGCCTGAACGCACAGTGCGATTAAAGTGTTTGATAACCTTTGCTGCTTTTTCGGGTTCACGTAAAACCGTGTCGACAACTTTTGCGCCTTCAAGGCCGCTAGTCATGCCAAGCAACACACCGCTGGAAAAAACCGGGTCTACAAAGGCAAAGGCATCCCCAACCATAATGTAGCCATTACCAACCATATGGTCAGACTTATAAGAGTAATTACCCGTGGCTGAAACCTTGGTAACCAGCTCGGCATTTTTCATGCGTTCAGCAACGGGTGGGCACATGGCAATGGTGTCGTAAAGAAATTGTTCTGGATCGACTTTGCGCGAGGCTAAATAATAAGGCCAGCAAACCGCACCGACACTCATTTCGCCGTCTTTAAAGGGGATCATCCAAAACCAGCCGTGCTCAAACCAGCTGAGGGTGATATTACCTTCGTCCAAGCCTTCGCGGCGTTCTACATTGTTAAAGTGGCCAAATAGAGCGGCACTGTTGTGATCCTTATTACGTCGTTTGATGCCGAGTTTTGATGACAAAAATGTGTCGCGCCCTGAAGCATCGACTAAAAATCGGGCTTTGAAGGTATGCAGGTTGCCCTGCTTATCTTTGCCAACAATAGTGGATGAGTTGTCGGCGTGGGTGGTAACTTCGATGACTTTTATGCCTTCGCGGGTATCGACCCCTTTTTTGGTGGCGTTACGGAACAGGATTTCATCAAACTGCTCGCGTTTGACCTCATAAGCATAGGGGTGGTTTGTATCCAGTGCTTTACCAAAGTAATACAGTGACATACGTCCATGGTACATGGAGTCAAATTCGGCGCCGTATTTGCGAATGCCAATTTCTTCTACCTGATCAAGAACACCCAGTTCCTCCAGTATTGGCACGTTCATCGGCAACAGCGACTCACCGATATGGAAACGAGGGTGATGCTCTTTCTCCAGCTGAACAACATTCCAGCCCTTTTCGGCCAATTTAGTCGAGATTGTCGACCCTGCAGGACCTCCACCGATAACCAGTACATCACACGAGTGGGTAGAAGGTTGCGCCTGTGTTTCTGGCATGGAGCTTGAGTTTCCTGTGGTTTAGGTTTGTTGATATTTTTGGTGTTTCGAGTGACGCCAATTCTATCGTATTTATTCCTTGTAGTAGACATTGACGCGGAAAAAAGTGCGGTATTTGGACGTGACTTTTAATATCTTGATAAATGAGGTGTGGGCTTGCTGCTAGGTTGTATTGGCTTACTACTAGATCGTTGCATTATAGATCGGGTTACCCGACCAACGTTATCGATGGTGGATCGCATATAAAATATTGAACCATGATTCATATGTCGGTAAAGTGTCATTCGATCTGCTGGCGAGCGTTGTTGAGGCTTGAATGATCCAATCGCCACGGGTCATGGTTTTAGCTTAAATATATGTAGTGAGCATTAATTTTGCAGAGGGCGCCAATACTTAACTAACAGCCTGTAGTTGAATGATGAAGGTTTGAGGATATGGAAAGCTTTCTCAGTTAAAAACGAAAGGAGATATCGATGAAACGTATCGTATTAGTAATCATGTTAGGACTGTTTGTCAATTTTGCTCATGCTGTAGATGCAGTGGGCCAGCGTTATATAGATAAACTGACCCGGGGAGGCCTTGTTAGCATTAAGCAGGCAGCCCAAGGTATTTATAATACAGGGGAGAAAGATACTGAAGTGGTGGATGTGGCAACGGAAGTGTTATTGCAGCGTTATCCAACAGCAGGCAACAGCGACATCGATACACTGGCTTGGCTTGCAAGAGCCATAGGTAATACTCGCAATGGACGTTATCACAGCGCTTTGCAAGAAGTCGTTGACAGTGCTGACCACAGAAAACTACGTAAGTATGCTAAAAAAGCATTGAAGGAGGTCGGTAGTGCTGAGGGCGCACAATATAAGAAGGGCTCGGTAGATTTAGCGGCACTGCGTTCTGGTACAAAGAAGGCAAGTTCTACTAAGAAATCAACGGCTAGTGCTGCACCAAAACCTTCAGGCAAGGAAAGTATTGATATTGTTCGTGAAGGTATGTCGATGGAAGAGGTCATCGATTTAATGGGCCAGCCTACAGCAACGTCAACGCATCAAACAGGTAAAGCTTGGATCCCGTTCAACTATGGTGCAAAAGATTTAGCTCGCACTATCCTTATATACAAAGGTCAGGGGCGTGTTGTGTGCAGCCATGATGGTTACTCATCAGTCTCCCGTGTACTGGAAGTGATTATCGATCCTGAAGAAACAGGGTATCCCTAAGCTTGGTTTGTTAGCAGCGACAGCGCATGGACTCTATTGAGTTTTTCTAGATTGCAGGTCTTTTAACGCCTCAAGAGTTGGTGATAGATTTGGCCAGTTATGAGGCTTAAATTTTTTAGCACTTAAATCCTTTTCTACGGGTGGAGTGTTTTTTCTTTATAGATAATAAAAAGGTCAACAGTATGGATAATTACCCTCAACGTTTTATTGCTCTATTTGTTCTCATTTTTGGTTTGTTCGCGCCGGTACATGTTTCGGCTAGCAGTGCTGTGGTAGATCAACAGGTCAATGAACTGATTCCTGTTTTTAAAACGGGTACGGCTATGGATGTAAAGCTGGCAGCCGATTCATTGGCGTGGACCGGTATTTCTTCGGCTCGTTTGTTTGATGTGGCGGAAAGTCGTTTGTTGCAAAACTACCTGCTCAGCAGCAAGGATGATGTTGCGATTAACGGTTGGTTAATTAAAGCCTTAGCGTATTCTGGCAATGATAAATATCGCGGTACGCTGGAAACGATGCTTGATAAATCGGCGCCTAGAAAAATTCGTGGTTATGGCAAGTCAGGCTTAAAAGATCTTGCTCTTTTTGTTCGCTGGAATCCGGAGATTGACCAAAACTTAGCGGGACTTGATCAGCAGGAAGCGGAGCAGCAGAGAGTCAAAAACATGTTGGCTTCAGCTGATGTTGAGTTGCTGAGGGTTGGTGCCAAACGTATTTATCATGTCTATCACGACGATCAAGTTTTATTGAAGTTGGCGGAGGCACGTTTGCTAAAGGAGTATCCGGCCGACAACGATGATAAAATTTTTATCGATACTATGGCTTGGTTATGCCGGGGGTTGGCAAGTTCTGGTGATGGGCAATATAAGGCGGCTATACTGGCGGTTGAAGAAAATGCGCCTACTTCAAAGCTGAGAAAATACGCTAAGAAATTTGCCCGGCAATTGCCTGATGCTGATGCGGTAGCTCCTTAAAAACAAATGAGCCACAGCTGTGGCCTATTAGATGTAGCGATTTTAGCTCTGCCGATACTAATATTTTCTCCGCCAGTAAGGCCCCGATACGTTTGCCATCAACGGAGTATCGAAATGATGATGTTGAATAGGGGTTCCAGTCCAGCGAGATAACTTGAACTTTGTCATCTTCATGGGAAAATTGTTGTTGCAGAGTCTGCTGCAAAGTGTCGCTCCAGTTACTGGCAGTATCACCAATCCCGTGGGCAATAAGCATTATGTGTTTTGCGTTTGTATTGATTGCTGGTATGGCCAATTTAGAATAACTGATTGGCCAATACATATAAGCCATAATGGAGCTGGAGCCAAGTACAAACCCTAAGCCTAGTATGATCACCAACAGCATAAGTAGTAGCATAATCCAGTTTTCGTTATTCCAACCCATTTTTCAATTTATTGTAAAGCTAAAGAGATAAAACGCTAATCTAACTTGACTTCAATAAGCTGATCTTGTGGTTCTTGACGGCCAAACGCGCGCTTGACTTTTGATTCTAACGTCACCCTTAAAAATTTTAGTAATCTGAAAAAGTGCACAGGGTTCTGCAGTGTCAGCTTAGTGTAATACCAGGGTATTTTCGGTTGGGTGTAAAAAGAGGAGAGCACTTCTATGTAGTGTTTGTTGAGTTGAGGAATGGTCATTCCATCCGGTGCCCATAAAAAATTCATGCCGTTCATTTTCTGCCAGTGATCTTCGCGGATGTTGGTTTTGTACATGTCCCGGTAGATTGGCGATCCGGGGTAGGGGGTGAATTTGGTCAGGTTCATAATGGTTAGCGGAACGCTTTTTACAAAGGCTTTGGTTTTGGCGATGGTCTCTTCAGTTTCGCCTGGGTAACCCAGCATAAATAAACCTTTGCTGCGAATACCAGCGGCGTGTGTCCATTCTAATGCTTCGCGGGATTTTTCTACATCCGCCGATTTATCCATCTTCTTTAATAGTTCATTGGAGCCGGATTCCAATCCAAAGCTAATTTCCCAGCAGCCTGCGTCTTTCATTAAATGCAATAAATCGGGTTTGATAACATCGACTCGTGATGCGCAGCTCCAGGTAATATTGACATCGCTATTGATGAGCAGTTCGCACAGTTCCGTGGTGCGTTTGCGGCTGGCGGTGAATAGGTCATCGACAAACATGATATGTTTGATGCCGTACTCTTTTTGTAAGTGTTCAACAATATCAAAAACCCGTTGGGCGCTATAGGCTCTTACTGCGGAGCCAAAGGTTGATGTGTCACAAAACTTGCAGTGGAAGGGACAACCTCTGGAAGCTGCGATCGAGGCGACAGGGCCACTTGGGTAATCATAAATAGCGGGGCGATAAGCCTTGGGGAAATCAGGTAATAAATCCCAAGCGGGCATGGGTAAGCGGTCCATATTTTTATCAAGGCTATGGGAGGGGGTTTTGATCACTTTGTCGGTGATATCGCCCTTTTCCATAAAAACTAAGCCGTTGACTTGTTTCCGGTCACTGCCGCTTTCCATGGCTTTTAGCAGGTTGATGAGAATTTCTTCACCTTCACCTACTACCGCAATATCAAATTCTCTAAATCGCTCCATGGTTTCAACGGCCATAGACGATATATGTGGGCCGCCAACAATAATAGTGGTTTCCGGTAAGGCGAATTTAATTTTGCGGGCTATTTCGGCGCCGCACCAGACGCCGACAGTAAATAGTGTAATGCCTACATAGGAAGGTTTGTCGGCGACCACTTGGGCCACGACATCTTCAACGGTCATATCAAAGATATCACTTTCGATAATAGTCGGTTGATAGCCGTGATTACGTACTTCAGCCGCCAAATGCAGCAAGCCCAATGTGGGTGCCTGGTTGGTAATGTGTTTGACTGATTCGTAACCCTTGGCGATACGCTCGTAAGGCGGTGTGATCAGTGTGATTTTTTTATTGGGTACTACTGGCATTCTCTGCTCCAAGCTGACTGGGTAGATCGTTAGTCATCGCTGAATATAGTTGAGCCTCCTGCTGAGGTATTGGCTCAAAGGCTAATTTAACAGATTGCTCGCGGGAAGGAAGGGTTTTCTGGTTCTGGGTGATGGCTAGAGAATGTGCAGGGCATGCTGTATATTTTGCGGCAATTAACCGGTCTTGGTGGATGAGACCTTCAATTCCTGAGTTACGCTAGCCATTAGGAGATATCGATTTGAGTGAAGTGTTGCCGCTGGCTGACAATGAGGTCCATATCTGGAGTGTGGATACGAGCTGTGTCAGTCCGGAGTTGATTGCGGGTTACCGGGCTTTAATGTCAGCGCAGGAATTGGAGCGCAATGGGCGTTATCGATTTGAACACAGCCGTCATACAGATTGCGTGGCCCGGGCGTTGGTGCGTACCGTCTTGTCCCGCTATGTCGACAAAGCCCCGACCGAATGGACTTTTGCCAAGGGCGAACACGGTAAGCCTGAGCTGACCCACTCGCCGCAGCCTTTACGTTTTAATCTCAGTCATAGTGGCGATTATGTTGTCTGTGCCGTGAGTTGGCAAAAGGACGTGGGTCTGGATATCGAATATATAGAGCGAAAAAATGATGTGCTGGCGATTGCTGATCGATTTTTCTCCAAGCCTGAATTGACGGATTTATTTGCTTTACCTTCGGCGCGACAGGAGGATCGGTTTTTTGATTATTGGACTTTAAAGGAGGCCTATATGAAAGCCCATGGTCAGGGTATTAGTTTGGGCTTGGGTAATTTTAGTTTTAAGCTGGATGATAGTGACGCGATCGGTGTTAGTTTTGCTGACAAGCTTGAGGATAATCCCGCTGATTGGTGTTTTCGTTTATTTTATCCGGTGCCAAAGTACAGTATGGCATTGGCGTTCCGTATTGGCGATGAGAATCCGCAGCGGTTCTCGGTACGTCAGTTCTCGACTATTCCCCTTCAGGGTTGAATAAAGAGAATCCTTATAGTGGTGTATTTATGTGTGCAACTTTTGTTAGCGGTGAAAAATAAAGCGGTGTAGTTCATGGTTTTTTTCAAAATCGTTGTTTGGCTTTGTGAGCTTGCTTAAAGATCGGTCTATCTGAAATGGCCTATTTCGTATTTAAACGTAAAGTTTAGTTTCATCCTGAATTAAAAATTGATCATAGAGGTAGAAATGAGCGGCGCAACGTTTAATCAACTTATCGAATCTGTTCAAGGTAATAACGGTGTTTTTGAAGCGCGTGTATCCGCTTCATGGCTACAGGGGAGGGCGGCCTTCGGTGGTTTGATTGCTGCATTGGCTGTCGAGGCGATGAGGCAAGCGCCAGAAGCGACACACCCGTTACGGGCAATACAGGTATTATTTTCCAGCCCTGTCGCAGAAGGCTCTGTCAATATTGAGACTCAAGTGCTTCGCCAAGGGCGGAGTGTCACCACTATGCGGGCTGACCTCAGTCAGCAGGGGCAGATTTGCTGTTCGGTGATGGCAAGTTTTGGTGCATCAAGGTCGTCAACACTGGCAGTGAGTGCGAGTAGCCGTCCTGAAGTAGGGCCTCCGGAAGCTCTTGAGTCTTTCCCTTTTATCGCTGGGGTCGTACCTGACTTTCTTCAGAATTTTGAGGTGCGCTGGGCAAAAGGGGG
>DRHD01000366.1 GCA_011049795.1 Porticoccus sp. | reverse complement strand
GCTATACCCAAAGCGCTACGCGGGGCAGGCCCTCTCAAAACCGCCACGGCTCCAGCCCCGACTATTCCGCAACCCCCACCCAACGCCTTAGCGCCGCAAAACGCCAAAACCACCCGTACTCCACAGGGTTAAAAACTTAACCGAACAGCAATACACGTAAGCGATGATTATTACGGACGGCAGTGCGCGAAGGCGGGAATCTATGGGGCCGCAGGCCCGAAAAAACTAGATCCCAGCCTACCCCAGGGCCCCCTCTCTTGCGCTGCAATTCACCTTGTACGCGGGAATGACGAGAAAGTAAAAACTGGCAATTTCTGGATGGACACTAACTAATATGTTTAAACTCAGTGAGAGGTAGGTTGATGTTGATGCAAGGTAAAGTGTGTTTGATTACCGGTGGTGCCCGTGGCATGGGTTTGGTGACTGCGCGAGCGCTTGCTGAGCAGGGTATAGAGAAGTTGATTCTGGTGGATTGGGAGGGGGAATGTGGTACTCGTGCCAGAGATGAGGTAAATGCGATTACTGGTAAGCCGACGGCTGAGTTTATCTACTGTGATTTATCTTCTATGGCGCAGGTTAGAGCTTTAGCGGCGGACATCAATAGCCGTTACGAGGTTTTGCACGTATTAATCAACAATGCCGGTATTACTGACCCGGTACGTCGTTTGAGTGTGGACGGCTATGAAATGCATGTGGCAACGTGTCACCTTGGACATTTCCTGCTGACAAATTTATTGCTGGATCTTTTAAAGAGCAGCGCACCTGCGCGCATTATTAATATATCGTCTGATGCTCATAAAGCGGGTCCCGGTATCGATTTTGATGATTTCAATAACGAAAAAATCTGGGGTGGTAAAACGTTTTCAAATAACGCGGCTTTTCAGGCTTACCACCGGGCCAAGATCTGTAATATTTATATGATGCAGGAATTGGCGCCACGACTTGAACCTTTCAATGTCACGATTAATGCGGTGTCTCCCGGTTATTTTATTAATACGACGATCTATCGCAATATGCGGGGTGTTTTTAAATTAGGGGCTACTATGGTATTTGGCCTGGGCTCCATACTGGGCTTAAATACACCGGAGAAAGGGGCGCGGAGTCATATTTATTTAGCGTCATCACAGCAGGCCGAAGGCGTGACCGGCAAATATTTTGAACATGCAAAGGAAAAAGCGATGGGAGAAACGGCAGAAAATACTGAGGCCCGTAAACAAGTGTGGCGATTGAGTGAGGATATTACCGGTGTGAGTTATGCTGAGTTGGCACCGGTGGTTGAATAGCACTGAAATCTTAAACCACCTTAACAGGCAGCTTTGTTAAACTGGGTGAAATAATTCAAATAACTGATTTAAGGGTGTAAGGGGGTGTCATGTCGCAGGCCATTATTGCTGGTGTAATAGCAGTCTTTATGTGTTTATCACTGGTGCTATATTTAAGCCGTTACCGCAATGTCGATAACGAAGAATACAGCCCGATGGCGGCATGGAACCGCGCCGTACTCTATTTTTGTCTGGCCTATCTTATGGGTTGGTATTTTGGTGTATGGGATATGGTGCTTGCTAACCCGATAGCTACAGCGCAGCAAATGGAAACTGATAGCTGGTGGTACTGGGTTGTGGGTCTGTTTGCATGGATTTTATTTTCCTACTGGGGGGTGTGGGGGCGATTTACCGTTAGATTTGATCGTAAGCTAGATTTGTTTCCACAAATTTTATTTGGTGTGTTGTGGGGAACTGCCAGTGGTCAGGTATTTTTATCCTGGTGGCATATCGCTGTCATGGCAGGTGGCGGCGAATGGGCTACTTGGCAAATTTATGCTTTTGTGTACGTGGCGCTAACTTTTTGGCAGTGGTTTTTAATGGATATGTTCTGGGATATTTACATTTCTCCTGAGCACGACACCCTTTACTCCATTGGCTTGAAAGTGGCGGTAACCCATGTGCCGAATGTGACGATCACGTTAATTTTCTTTGCGCTCTATGAAAATTATGTCATCTTTATTGCGCTGCAAACACTGGCTTTAACCGGTGCTTGTATCATGATGCGGATGCCGGCCCCGTGGTCAACAGAGAAACACTTGATAGCACGAAAGATTCCGTCGATGTTTTTTGGCCTGCCACGATGTGGCGGTTATGTCTCGGAAGATCCTGAAAATGACCCTTATCTTAAAGCTGCTCATCTTCCGCGTTAGGTTTGTCGGTTGATTAATTTTGGTGATAGGTAATTATTACTATGAATGAAAATATAGTTAACGTCATTAAACCTTGGCAGAAAATTGCCGCCGAGATTGATCTTCCAAAAGGCACGGCGACTTGGGTGTTAGGTTCACATCTGTTTACTTTATTATCACCGTTATTTTTAATCGCGGCGGTTCACCACTATTGGGATTATTTGCAACAGGTATTATATGCACCTGCATTGTTGTATTACAGCGCCATTGTAATGATGGTGGGCAGCGCCTTTGAGGTTGCTGACAATACGTTTGACCGCTGGTATCTCACAGGATTACCGCCATCTTTTTGCGATTGGTTGTTTAGCAGTTGTATTTGTTTGTCGATAGCGTTAAATATTACGGCTTATGTTGGTCAGTATACGTGGATAGTGATGGCGGCTTTTTTTGCTGCGATAGCTTTTTCAATCATGTATTTAATGGATTGGCCGAAGGAGAGTATGCGCGGTTCCCTGGGTGTGGTTTCCTCCTTTAGTCTTTATTGGGCGGTTGGCGATCCGGTGGCCTTTTTTCCTTTTGTCTCCGCGTTTTTAACTGTGTATTTTTTTGGTATTTTGCAATCGACGCATGCGCAATCGATGCATGGTTTTACCACGATAGTGAATGCCTTTGGGATGTTGTGCACCCCTTGGGCTTTTTATAATGCTTCGAAAGGTGAGCCTGCGAGCCTGATGATGGTGATGACCGTGGCGACAGTGATTGTTGTTATAGCGTTATTGATTAAGCCAAGGTTGCTGCGCTTGTCGCCAACATTAAGAACGACTCGTTGAGAATCAGTGGTTTTTACAGGTGTTCTGCACGTTCAACTAAACACTCATAAGAGCCCGTTTCAAACTCTCGACAGACCCAGGGCCGCTGTTCATAGATAGTACACATCATCGTGTCCCGATCTAAGGCTGAGCACCAGCCATCGTCTAATCGCGCCATCACTTCTCCTCCCCATTGATCGATGTCGATATGTTTTTTAGGTACGCCAGTATCGGTGATCAGAATGACTTCAAGCCGGCAGCAGCAGGCTTTGCAGCTAAAGCAGCTAACCGCTGCGTTATTGGGTAGGTTGGTGGCTTTGATCGTCATGTGCAGCGCTAATAATCGGGGTGGATTACCAGCATAACGTAAAGCGGCCAATGGTACGATGGTGTTATTTGTATCAACTCAGGCTTTACTTGGCACTTTACGGCAATGGGTTCATATCAAATTTGACAGGTCACCAACTGTGGTAGTGCTCCAGATTCTTTTATTTAAGATAAATGGGTCCGCTGGCAATGATGGAGGAGACATAAGCTAGAGTTTAGCTTTTAGGCTCACTCTTGATCCTTTTGAGACTTTAGATATTTTATTCTGCCTAGCTTAGCCTGGTCTATCCCCGCATTGAGTCGCTCGTGGGTATGTGTTTATCCACCACTCTCCTTTATTGCCAACTTTAACTTTTTTAAAAATAAGTGTATAACAGATGCTTTAACCCAATAAGAACATTGATATACGCAGTCTATTACTAAGCACCATCTTTTTATTGAATTCTGAGCTTTGACAATGGCTATATGAATAACAAGTAATTAGAAATCTTTTGGAAACATTAAGGAGAGTGTTAATGGCTAGCGTATTTTTAGAAGAAAATAGATTAATAGCCTCATCATTTCAATCAGTAGTCGAACAAGCGTTTTTAGCCGCCGGCATTAAAACCAATGAAGCTATTAACTGTTCGCCACAAATAGTCAATCAGAAATTTTACTCACGGTTAATTCGTAATGGTGATCTTGGCCTCGGTGAAAGCTACGTGGAAGGCTGGTGGGATTGCGCGGCTATTGATGAGCTTATAGAAAAACTAATCAGGCATCGTCGCCGCAATGCTAAGCCGTCGATTAGTTTAAGCGACATTTTCAATTATTTGAAAGCTAGGGTTCAACCGCTGGGGCGAGCCTCGCAAGCTTACAATATCGCCATAAAGCATTATGATTTAGACAATCATCTCTATGCCAGTATGTTAGACGAAAGAATGACCTATACCTGTGGCTGGTGGGATGGCGGTGCCACCACACTGTTACAAGCCCAGGAAGATAAACTTGATCTAATTTGTAAAAAATTAGCCTTAAAACCCGGTATGAGCATACTCGATTGCGGATCCGGCTGGGGAAGCTTTGCCGGTTTTGCCGCAGAACATTATGGTGTCAAGGTTACCGGTGTCAATGTCTCAACCGAACAAGTCAATTACGCTAACCAGCGTTACGCTGACCTGCCCGTTAAATTTATCCTCGAAGATTACCGTGATCATAGCGGCCAATATGACCGTGTTGTCAGTATGGGTATGATCGAACATGTGGGGCCAAAATATTATTCTGTTTTTATGGAAAAAATGCGTAATTGCTTAAAAGAAGACGGATTATTTTTGTTGCACTCTATCGGCAACAATCATTCTGATTTTCAGCAAGACTGGATCGTTAAATATATTTTCCCGCAAGGTTATATACCATCCCTTACCCAGTTATCGTCAGCCATAGAAAATAATTTTGTGATTGAAGATGTACATAACTTGAGTGCCAATTACGATAAAACGCTAATGGCCTGGTTTGCTAATTTCAAAAATAATTGGCCGTCAATCAGCGACAATTACAGCGATGGATTTTATCGGATGTGGCAGTTCTACCTGTTAAGTTGTGCTGGCATGTTTCGCGCGAGAGAGTTACAACTTTATCAATTGCTGTTGTCGCCATACGGGATTGAGGGGGGTTATCAGCGGTAGTTGTCGACAACCCCAATCCGATTGATCTGGTATTTACGGCTTTTGGAAAAGCAAGGTCATCCGATTAGTTTCGCCTATTAGAGAATGAGGATCAGGTCTCACGGCGCACATTTTTGTAATTGTTGAGCGGCAGCCATTGGAACTTCGGAGTTCCAGGCCTCGAAAGATTCCTGGTTTATTGTCGTCCGTAGTTGATGTTTAAGCAGGTATTCACCATAAATAGTGCGCTCAAATTAAGAGCGGTCTGTACGATTTGGGTTGGCATTAATTTCGGGCTTGACGGGTTGGGTGTTGAGCTAAGGCACGTTATTTACCCCGCTTAAATAAACCCATTACCTTTCCTAATTTGCTGCCCTCGGCTTGCTTCATAAACTTACCCATGCCAGCGCTATCGGCTTGTTCTTGTACAATTGCAACGGTGATGCGTTTGTGGTTTTGCTCTTCGGCAAAGTCCTCGACATTACTAACCGCAAATTTGCGCACAAACTTTGGCGCTTTGGCGATGGTTTCTAGTGCTTCAATATCCCATTCCATGCTGATTTCGAGGCCGTATTTGTCTTTGGCTAGTTGCGAGACTTTGTCGGTGCGGTTAGCGGCCCGTTCTTTTTTGGCTTTTTGTTTATCCCAGTAGACGGAGTCGGCGGGGCGTGTGGCTTCAAAAATACCTTTTACATCGGGAGTGGCGCCGAGAATGTCGATAATGCCGTCTGCCCATTTAGCAGGGATGATGACAAATAATTCGCTCTCCTTCAGTTTGTTGTTGTTGCGACCACCGACATCACCAGGGGTCATGATAACGTTGTCGTTATAGAAGGGGCTAACAAACATATCGCTACAGTAGGAATTACCAGCGGCGGTATCCGGGCGAGTGCCATCTTTAACAGCCCGGGCAGAGGCGACCATCCCCGCCACGGCGGGTGTGCACACCACCACAATCCAGTCGATCTCGCAGCCTTCCGGTACATCGTCCAAAGGCGCGGCGCCAAAACCTTTTACCGTGCCTTGCGGCAAAATATATTCACCGGAGTTAAAGGTATAGGCGGCATCAATGTTGTAAGCGGGAATATAGTCGGTCAGCAGTCGGCCTGATTGAATTTGCTCGTTGCCTTCATGCACGCCGGTAATATAAGCGCCATGAATACAGTCCTGATGCTCGCGATCGAAGTAAACGCGTTTGCCGTCATCCATGGCGTGACGCAGGATCTGGCAGGGGTCCACTTTGATGCCGTCATAGCTGGCGGGGATTTCATCGATAAATTTGGTGATGGCGACGGGCTTGCCGCGAACCTTGCCGTCGAGTACTTCGCAAATGCCTTGAATGTTCATAACTGTAATACTCTATCAGTGGTTGCTTAAACCAGTGGTTGTTTAAATAATGACTACTTTATATTATATGTAATTACATATAACAATGTTTTTTTTATTCTAAGCCACTATTTCTTGCCGCGATCTGTACAATTGTGATTTTTATTATGCTCCTTTGTTTATGACCGATTCCAGCAAAACAAGTAATTTCAACCTATCCGAAAATACCGCTATGCCCTCAGCGGTAGATTTGCTGCCTTATTTGATGAATCGCCTGACCAGCAAAATCAATCAACTATGGCTAAAGGAGCTGCGACCCTACGGGCTGACTATTTCCCGGTGGCAGGTGTTATCAATACTGACGGTGATGGATGGCTGCCGGGTGGGTGAGTTGGCTGAAATGGCCGGGGCTGAGCAGGCCGTGATTAGCCGTGTGGTCGATCAAATGCAGCGGGATGGCTTGGTGCAGCGAAAACCTGCCCAGGCGGATAGTCGGGCTATTGAAGTCTGGATCAGTAGCAAAGGACGGAAATTGTTTCAGCAGTTATTACCTCAGGCGGCCTCGCATGTGGACCGTTTAGTGAGTAGCTTGCCGGAGGGTGAAGCCTCGCAGTTGGCCAATGGCCTGGAAAGGATGCTTGAGGATATCTCTGGGCCAGAGTAATCAGGTTTCTTTAGTTTCTCCCTGTTTTTCAGACCTGTCGACCCCTCTATCAATTTCAAAGAAAACTGATATTTATCAATGATTAAGCTGCTTCTGTGGCATACCCTCTGGTATTCATTCAGGGCTCGGCCTGCCTGCTCGACTTATTCGTGCTTTATTTAAAAGATATAAAGATAATATAATAGGTCAATTGGGTTGCGGGGCTTATTTACAACACATTGTCGTCGAACGGCCGAGGTCTTTTGTGGAATATCTATTGTTTAAATATGCCCATGTCATTGCGTTTGTTTATTGGCTGGGTGGGGACTTGGGTACCTTTTTTGGCAGTAAATATGTTGCTAAACCGGAGTTGAGTCCGCAGACCCGGGCTATTGCACTCAAAATCATGTTGGCCTGTGATCAGGGGCCAAAAATCGCCATGCCGTTAATCTTTCCTTTTGGCTTGCAGATGGCGAGTCAATTGGGTGTGGTCAATATTTCAGCATCATTGCTAATCGCAATCTGGCTAATAGCAGCAGTGTGGGTGGTGAATGTGCGTTATATGTATACCACTGACAATCAGGCGGCCAAGGCCAAGGTGGGTCAATTTGATTGGTGGTTACGAGTAGTGGTGATTGCTGCGATAGTGATTTATGCGGTGATGGGCTTGCTGGATAACAGTTTGATTAGTGCCCCGTGGCTTGCTTATAAAATGCTTATCTTTGCTGCTTTGGTTTTTTTCGGGATGATGATTCGTAAAAATTTAGTGCCTTTTATTGTCGAGTTTGGAAAGATGATGAGAAATGGAGCTAGCGATGAAGGCAACGCCGTGATTGAGGCGGCGCTTCATCGAGTGCACCCCTGGGTTTACGGCATTTGGTTTGGTCTGTTTTTGAATGCGGCTATCGGCATGCATTTGTTAGGCTAGTCCGACATTTTAATAGCGTTAGGATAACAATAACGAGAATCGATATGAAACTATACAGCGTGCCACATTCACCGTTTGCCTCGCGGGTTCGTATTCAAATTTACGCGAAAAATTTGCCGGTAGAAATAATCGCCCCTGAAGGTTTTCGTACCCCTGAATATAAAAAAGTAAACCCCACCGGAAAAGTACCAGCGTTGGATATTGGTGATATGGTTTTACCTGAATCGGCGGTGATCATGGATTATCTTGAAGAGCAGTTTCCAGAAACGCCTTTACTTCCTCAGGATTCGAAAGAACGTGCTCTGGTCAACCTGTTTTGTCGAGTGCCTGATACCTATATATCGCCGGCTTTGTTTCCCTTGTTTGGCCAAGTGTTTCAAAAAACCATGAGTGATGAGGAAATTGCCGGGCATATCAGCACGATGAAAACGCAACTGGCGTTACTGGATCAGTTGTTTTCTGATTATGGCCGGGAAGGGCATGACAGGCTTGATCTGGCGGATTGTCATTTGGCTCCGGTGATGTATTTTATTATTGAAGTCTGTGCCTGGTTTGATGAAAAGGAGCCCTTGGCAGGATGCGAGTGTTTAAACGCGTGGTGGTTGTGGGCAAATGAGAATGAGCATATTAGCCGAGTGCTGAAAGAATTAGATGACGGTTTTAAAGTTTTTCTGGCGAGAATGAAAGGTTAGTTGCGCCATTATCATCATCCTTAATAAGAGATTAATAGAGATTATTGTATGAAAACGCATAGCTCAATCCGTGGCGCCATTATTTATACTTCAAAGCAAGCAGAGCGCATGAATGAAGAGCGTGGCCGTGAATATTTTACCCTGACCAGACAGGCCGACGATAATATTGTGATGTTGGCTCATTGTGAGATCGATGATGAGCCGGATGTCATTCGCGATGTTTGTATGGCGCTGGATAAAAATTCGGCACCGCTGGATTGCTCGGTACGTTTAAGTGTCGGTGGAAAATTTGAAGGCACTGGCTGGATGCGTTTTACCGATAACTATGCCGAACTTGAAACCTATAATCAGCGTGATGGCCGTATTACCCAGCGTCTTGAGTTGGACGAGCCCTGCAAGTGGCTGCAATCCCATCCTATCATCGGTGATGGTTTGCTGATGAAATTATACGACCTAAGTAAGGGCCCCGGTAAGCAACGGGTTGAAAAAGCCTTGCTGACTTCACCCGATCACCGTGGTGCGACCGGTCCGCAGTATTTTAAATGTGGCTTTAGTCTGGTTTATGTCGGTGATGAAGAGGTCACGGTAGGTGCGGGTACGTTTGCCTCTCGACATTTTCAAGTGACGGACACTGCTGGTGAATTACCCCAGGAGCATCCACCTTATGATGTTTGGGTGACGGCTGATGATGACTATGTGGTATTGAAAGCGGGCGTTGGCGGATATATGCAGACGCATTATGAGTTGATGGAATTGGTCAGGGACTAACTTGATGATTGTACGCAGGCGCCAGTAGGCGCCTTTTTTATTGTAGGTCGGGTCAGTGTGCCCCGCGAAGCGTTTTGGGTATTCAACCCGACACGCCGCGCCAAATTGACTACCGCTTGGTACCGGTGTCGGGTTAAAACCCGACCTACAAAAGATCGCGATTGAGTGATTTTAAATCTGACACGATACTTAGAAAAACAAATGTACCCACCCTTCGGGCCGGACAACCGCATGTCGAATAAAACCGTAGTAATAACAGGTAGTGCTGGAGGTATTGGTGGTGGCATGGCCATGGCTTTTTATCAGCGAGGTTTTAATGTTGTCATTAGTGATGTAAACCAACAGCTAATGGAAGACCGTATTACTGCTATTGCCGGTGATAATGGCGACGGACGAATGTGTAGCGTTGCCTGTAATGTGACGGATAAAGATCAAGTGCAAGCGTTGTGGGACCAGGCCAATGAAAAATATGGTCGTATTGATTACTGGATTAATAATGCCGGTTTGGGTGGCACCCAAAAAAATATTCACGAATCCGATATTGACCGGCTAATGAGTATTGTTGATGTCAATATCAAAGGTGTGATTATAGGTACTCATATTGCAGTCAACGGCATGCAGCAACAAGATGGTGGCCAAGGTGGTGGCCGAATTTATAATACCGCTGGTATGGGTGAGAATGGCTTTACTCGGCCGACCATGGTCTCGTATGGCACGACTAAGCGCGCGGTGGGTTATTTTTCTAACGGTGTCGCCAAAGAGATTGAAGGCTCCGGTGTGAGTGTCGGTTGGTTAAATCCTGGTATGGTGATTACGCCGATGGTGATCAACGATGCAAAAGAAATGGGTGAGCAGCGTTGGAAGAAAGAGGGCCGGTTTATGTTTAGCGTATTCGGAGCATCCCCGGAGGCTACCGGTGAAGAGTTAGTAAAAAGAATGCTAAGTGATACTAAAAATGGCACGTTTATTAAGTTGCTGACTACACCGAAAATGTTACTGGGTTTTCTGCGTTATATGGTGTGGAAAAAAGATAGACTTAAACCCTATGGCATATAGCAAACAATAAAATTAAGATGGGTGACTATGTTAAGTTGGCGATTAATTACAGTGCCTCTAGCGCTACTGTTGGCTGTTGTCATTTTCTATGTGGCGTGGGTATTAATTGCCTTTCGTGATATTCCTATCAGTGAACTTGAAGCCAAATATGGTGGTGATAATTTACAACGTCATGAGGTGGATGGTGTTTCGATAGCGTATAAAGTAGAGGGTCAGGGCCCTGTTGTTGTGCTGATTCATTCTCACTACTGGACCATGCGATTTTGGCAGCCCTGGGTGGATGAGTTAAAACAGCATTACACCGTGATTCGTTACGATCTAACCAGTCATGGTTTAACTGGACCGGACCCCACTGAAGATTATTCCCGCAAGCGCGCCTCACAATTATTGGAGGGGCTGTTAGATCATATTGGAGTAGACAAGGTTAGCTTGGTGGGCTCATCTACTGGTGGAGCTATTGCCTTTTATTATGCGGCGACCCGTCCAGAGCAGGTGCGTGATTTAGTTATGATCAATACACCCGGTATGCCCCGACTTAGCAATAAATATATGGAGCGTGGCCTGCCTGCTTGGGGCGGCTATGCTTTTTACTTAATGCCGCAAGAAATTTTCCGCGCCTTTTTAAAAGCACCTATCGTCGACAAGAGCTTAATTACTGATGAAGTGTTAGCTGAATTTCACGAAATGTATCGGGGGCCGGGTAATCGTATGGCGGAGTTTCACCGTATGAAAGGTTGGGAGCGTACCGACCCGGCTCCACTATTAAAAAATATTACCGTACCGACCCTCATCGTATGGGGAGAAGAGAATCCACAATTGCCGCTTGAGTCAGTGGAGCTGTTTGAACAGCGGTTAATCAATGCTTCTCGCGTAGAAAAAATCATCTATCCCAATGTCGGTCATATTGTCCCTTTTGAAATCCCTGAGCAGTCAGTCATCGATGTGGAGAAATTTTTGGCAGCCAATGTGGAGAGTGAGTCGTGATTATTCGCTGTGTGCTTTTATTGTTATTAACGTGGGTTGCATCCTGTGCGGAAGAGGTTGAATTACCGGAGGCTAAACCTCTCGATGCCACGGCCGAACAATTAGCCACACTGTATAAGGCCGAGAAAGGTCCTTATAAAGTAATGAGTAAAACCGATGTTGTGCTGCCGGTTTCTGAAGATAAATCACTAGAGCTATCAGTGTTTTACCCGCAGGCTGATGAACGCTTTCCGCTGTTATTATTTTCCCATGGTAACTGGTCTGATAAAGATAAATACAATGCGGTGATCGATCATTGGGTGAGTCACGGTTATGTGGTGATTGCCCCCAATCATGTTGATTGTTGCAGTGCGGTCCACGGTATTATTAATAGTGTGCGCTACGGTCAGTTTGGTTTGATCGACGAACGGATGAAGGATTTTATTTTTCTACTCGATCACCTGCGTTTAGTGGAAGATACCGTTGCCGGTTTGGCCGGTAAAATTGATTCGGATCGTATTGCTGCTACGGGCCATTCCTTTGGTGCGTTTACCGCGCAACAATTTGCGGGTGCGGGTACGTTTAACCCTGATACTGAAGAGTATGTGTACTACCGCAATGACAGGATTAAAGCCGTGGTTGCCATTTCACCGCCGGGCCCGATGTTTGATGTCATTAATGATCAAAGCTGGAAAAATCTGGATCAGCCGATGCTGCTGACCACCGGCACCTGGGATTCTAATGCCCAGTTTTGGCCGGATTGGCGTTTGCACAAAATGTCCTTTGATACGGCCAAAGCGGGAAAAAATTATGCCTTAATTACTCAGGGTGCGGACCATTATTTAGGCAATTTAATTTGTCGCCCGGAACGAGAACAGGCACCACAGTATGATGCCTTAAAAATGCTCAATGCAACGAGTATGGCGTTTCTGGATGCCTATGTAAAAGCTGATCCGCTAGCACAGGCTTTTATTGATGGCGATCAATTAGCCACTGCCACCAATGGTTTTTCTATCATTGAGCGGCGATAGTCTGTCGATGGGTTTGGGCTGTCACTGAATGATGGAGGTAGGAAGTCCGATGTTATTTCCCCCGGCCCTTTCAATCAAAGCTCCCAACTTTCAATAACCCTCCAGATTTTTCATCACCGTCTACACTATAATCACTAAGCCGTTTCCAGATTTTCTATCAGGAGTGCCGCCATGGCTATCAGTGATATTGAAATGACTCGAAGACAGGCCCTTAAAGCGATATCAGCTGTCATGGCGATGCTAACGCCTCTTGGGGCTATTGCTGTAGAACAGCGCGAGGTGATTAAAAAATCGATCCCAGCTAGCAGTGAGTTGCTGCCAGTGATTGGCTTGGGTACGTCACGAACATTTGATGTCGATCTCGACCCCGCTCTTAAGCAGGCATTAAAAAAGTTACTTGAGGCTTTTTTTCAGTCTGGCGGAGCTCTAATTGACTCGTCACCGATGTACGGCAATGCGGAACAGGTTACCGGTGAATTGTTAAAATCTCTAGGCAATCCTTCATCCGTGTTTGCGGCGACTAAGGTCTGGATTAATGGTCGAGAAGATGGCGTAGAGCAGATGACCCGGTCATTCCAGCGGATGAATGTTGAGGTGATGGATTTAATGCAAATTCATAATTTACGTGACTGGTCTGTGCATCTTAAAACCCTGAGGGATTGGAAAGAACGGGGAAAAATTCGGTACATTGGTGTTACTACTTCTCATGGTCGAGATCATCAGGCTTTAGAGGCTTTATTAAAAAAAGAGCCGTTTGATTTTGTGCAATTAAGCTATAACCTAATAGATCGCGAAGCAGAAAAAAGGTTGCTGCCCATCGCTCAAGATAAAGGTATTGCCGTATTGGCTAATCGTCCTTTTCAGCGTGGTGATTTGTTTCGGTTGGCGAAAGGCCGTGAATTACCAGTGTGGGCCGCGGAGCTAGGTTGTTCGAGCTGGGGGCAGTTATTTTTGAAGTATGTTGTTTCTCACCCGGCGGTTACCTGCGCTATTCCAGCTACCAATAAGCTGCATCATCTGGTGGACAATATGGGGGCAGGTTTGGGTGTATTGCCCAATGACCAGCAGCGTCAACAAATTCAGGCTTTGTACGCCTAGGGCGCATAGAGTTATTCAGAGGTGCCCTGGATAATAAAATGGGAGCGAAAGCTCCCATGGATGAAAATTCAACCAAGTAGTTATTTATTGTTCCGCGTCAAAAGTAATATTCATTTCCTTCATCGCATTCACAAAATACGATTTTACAAACTTGGGTTCGCCATTAAATTTGGGGTTTTTCAATCGTGGAATAACTTCTTCCATAATCACTTGCAGTTCCAGTCGGGCTAAATGTGAACCGATGCAAAAGTGCTGGCCGATGCCAAAAGAGCGAAGATCTTTTGATAGGCTGGGCATTCTTTCGGCGCGGCGCACATCAAAGGTCATGGCGTCATCACCAAAGACCTTTTCGTCGTGGTTGGTGGCATGATAATGCAATACCACTTTATCGCCTTTTTTAATGTCGGCGCCAGCGAGTTCAATGTCTTCCATTGCAGTACGGCGCATACAAGTGAAGGCGGTGTTGTAACGCAGCATTTCTTCCGTGGCATTTTTAATTTTGTCGGGGTTGTCGACCAGATATTGTAGTTGGTCGGGGTTTTCGATCAGCAAGCGCATCCCTTGAGCCGTAACGGTGCGGGTGCTTTCATTGCCGCCGACTAAAATTAAGATAAACATCCAAACGAATTCTTCTTCGCTAATGGGGGCGTCGTCGACTTTACCATCGAGCAGCGCGCCGGTGATATTGTTCATCGGTTCTTCTTTATGTTTGGCGGCCAGATTCATGGCATAACCAATAACTTCGGCGGCGGCCATTTGACCTTCCTCCTCTGAGATCGACATGTCAGGGTCGTCGGCAAAAATCATGGTGTTGGTCCATTCGTAAAACTTCTTACGATCGTTCAGATCAACACCCATTAAATCGAGTATCGCCAGCAGGGGCAGTTCAGCGGCAACATCCTCCACAAATTCACATTCACCTTTTGCGGCGACGGCATCGACAATATTTTTAGCATGCTGACGGAAGCGTGGTTCGTAGGAGTCCATCATCTTTGGGGTGAACGCTGCGCGCACTACGCGGCGAACTTTTTGATGCTGTGGCGGATCCATATTGATAATGGTTTTGTGATGGATCATTTCGACCATGTCCTGATCGTATTCCATGGGGAAAGCAGTGCGGGCCGCAGAGGAAAATAGGGCGGGGTTCTTGGAGACAAAGTCCATTTCCTGTTGCCGTACTATAGCCCAGTAAGGGACACCTGTTATGGGGTCATCCATTTTAACGACGGCGCCCTGCTCTCTTATGCGCTTGAGTTCTTCATAGGGCATGCCTTCGGCATAGGTATTGGGGTCGACCAGGTTGGAAAAGGGGCACTGGCTCATGATGAAGGCTCCAAGGGCAATGATATAAAGTAAGGGTGACTGCTTGATGAGTCTACTGAATTTACGCCGATAAAAACATCAACAGTGATATAGGTTAACGGAAAGTAATTTACCCCGGGGTGAAAAGAGCACAGTGGCCGTTGTTGTTTTACCTTACAATCTATCAATGCACGACGCTTTATCTATTGTACGCTTTTTTCTGCTTCTTGCCTTGCTATGGGGGGGCGGAACTGTCCGTGCCGGTGAGCCGGTAGTGGCGGGTGAAGAGGTGGCTGCTGCTGAAAATAGTGGCAATGATGATTCTCTCAGTGATCAGCCTCCACTGTTAAGCTCAAGCGATAACTGGATTGATAGCGGTCATCATTACACCTCAGCTTCAGTCGATGCGTTGGCGGCTTGGTTGGATCATTTTTTTGGCGTACCTCGAGCTGACTTAGAATCAGCTTATTCCGTTCTGCGTATCAATTATGAAAGTGGCTGGGAGGAGTATGAGGGCAATAGTGACAAACTAAAAATACGCGGAAAGGTGCATTTACCACAGATTAATAAGCGCTTAAGTTTGGTATTCACTGACGATGACGGTGAAGAGTCCGAGTTGGATGATGATGACGGTTCTGCCACCGATGAAAATAGCAGTACTAAGGTTGGGTTGCAGTACACCGCTCGTGAAAGCCAGCGTTCACGTTTGGATTTTGGTCTCGGACTGCGCTCTTCTTTTCAGGGCAAAGCCAGTGCACGTTATCGTTATCAGCAGCCATGGGGTAAATACATTAATCGACTTACCCAGACGCTCTATTTTTATGATGGTGATGGGTTTGGCACTCGCAGTCGGTATGAGTTGGATAGGCGGGTTGATAGCAGGCGCTTGCTGCGTTGGGTCAGTAGTGGAAAATTTGCTGAAGATATTGTCGGGGTTGAATGGTCTACGCGTTTCACCCGCCGCCCCAATGTAATAAACCATAGCACTACGTGCATCTAACTTCTCTGCCAGTATTAAACGC